>DATBTA010000097.1:0-9324 GCA_036559505.1 Pseudolabrys sp.
CAGCGCGGCACCAAATGGCATGCCGGCCGTAACGTCGGCACCGGCAAAGATCACACCCTGTTCGCGCTCATCGATGGAAAGGTTCAGTTCGCAACGAAAGCTAAAGGCCGCACCTACGTGTCCGTTGTACCGATGACGGAGGCCGCGGCCGAGTAAGACGGTGGACAAATTCGAGGTCCGCCGGTCATCCAGTCAAACCGGCGGGGCCTCGTAAGGGCTCTGAGAGGGGGAGACGGGTGACCGGCTTCCCCTCTCAACTTTTTTAACCTGGAGCCCGTGCCATGACACTGCTGGAAGAAATACCGACTGGACGATATCGCGAAGCCAGTATCCCCGTCCTCGAGACCAAGCGCCTTGCCTTGCGCGCAGCGCGCCTCGAGGACGCTAAAGCGGTCGCAGCGCTCGCCAACGATCGCCGCATCGCGGAGAACACCGCGCGCATTCCGTATCCATACAAATTGGCGGATGCCGAACAATTCATTGCGGGCGCGAACAAGAAGGGCGAAGCGGCGTACCTGGTCACGTTGCGCGACGGGACGATCGTCGGCGCATGTGGGCTGATGTTCCACTACGACGACACGCCGGAGATCGGCTACTGGCTCGGCGTGCCCTATTGGAACAAGGGCTACGCCACCGAGGCGCTGCATGCATTGATCGACTATGCGTTCACGGATCTCACGCATGACGCGGTGCAAGCCGGCGCGCGCGTCACCAACCCGGCATCTCGCCGGGTTCTGGAGAAGTGCGGCTTCCAGTGGACCGGCGTCGGTCTTTACCGGATCAACTCGATCAAATCGTCGGCTCCGATCGACCGGTTCCGGCTTGAGCGGCGAATCTGGTCGGCGCTCAAGACCTGGGGGCGCGCGAAGCGCGTTTCCTAGTGCGGATGGTCATGGACAGGCTCCAGGCACGCCCTCCCTCATTTTGAGGGAGGGCCTTCTGGCGTTTGGCTCGGACTTGCGCGAGACTAATATCGCTGCAAGCCTGGGAGGGACGCCGTGGCCTATGACCTCAACCAATTCATCAGCGATTGCCGTTCCGCTCTTTCGCGCGATCCCGGCCCTGCGGGACGCGAACAGGTCCGCCAGAATCTCGAACGCCTGCTCGCAAACAAGGATTTCATCGAGGAGCACTGCGGCGATGGCGTGCCACGCGGGCTGAAAGTCCTCTACGAAGACCCGAAACTCGGCTTCCAAATTCTTGCGCACATCAACGACAAGGCGCGCGTATCCCCGCCGCACGACCATGGCGACTCATGGGCGATCTACGGTCAGGCCAGCAAATACACTGACATGATCGAGTGGACGCGCGAGGATGATGGCAAGGACCCCAGGCACGCAAAGCTCAAACCGGCGAAAAAATACCGGCTGATGCCCGGTCAAGCCGGCATCTATCAAGACGGCACCATCCACTCCATTGACTATCCCGACTACGCGCGTTTCGTGCGCGTGACCGGAACCAATCTCGACAAGATCGACCGCATCAGGGTCGACCTGAAGACCGGCGAGGTCGAGAAAATGTACGCGCAGCGTGCGACGTGAATCTCCACGCACGCACCGCCAAAGTGACGCCACGCCCTGTCTCCGCTGTCGCCGTAAAAGCAATGCTCGGCGACGGCAAAGAGCTGGCGCTTGTCGACGTGCGCGAGGAACTCACCTTCTCGCAAAATCACCTCTTGTGGGCGCGCAATGTGCCGCTCAGCCGGCTCGAATTGCGTTTCGCGCGACTGGTTCCGCGCAAGTCGACCCGCATTGTCCTGTGCGACGACAACGACGGTGTTGCGGGACGCGCCGCGGTCATTCTTGCCGACGCCGGATACACGGATCTCTCTTATCTCGACGGCGGCATAGGGGCCTGGGAGAAAGCCGGCTTTGTGACATTTTCAGGCGTGCACGTTCCGAGCAAGGCCTTCGGCGAATTCGTCGAGCACGACAGCGAAACGCCCAGCGTAAGCGCAACCGAGCTTGATGGCATGATGCGCAGCGGCGGCGACCTGAAAGTGCTCGATAGCAGGCCGTTCGACGAATATTCGCACATTTCGATTCCGACCGGAATCAACGTGCCGGGAGCCGAGCTGGTGCTGAAGGTCCGCGATACGGTCCCCTCCCCTGGCACGACGATCGTCGTCAACTGCGCCGGACGTACCCGCAGCATCATCGGCGCCCAGTCCCTGATCAATGCCGGCGTACCGAACAAAGTCGTCGCGTTGCGCAACGGCACCATGGGCTGGCACCTCGCCGGCCTGGCTTGCGCGACGGGAAAATCCGACCGCGCACCGGACGTGTCGGGCGCGGGCCTCGCCTGGGCCAAGGACGCCGCAGAAAAGGTTGCACGCAGGTTCGGCGCCACGCGTGTCGATCGCGCTACCGTCGATCGATGGCGGGAAGATCCGGCACGAACGACTTATGTCTTCGACGTGCGCGATCCGGCCGAATACAAGGCAGGCCACTATCCCGGCGCAATTTCATCGCCAGGCGGCCAGCTCGTGCAGGCCACCGACATCTACGCTGGCGTACTCGGCGCACGTATTGTGCTCAGTGACGACAAAGAGGTGCGTGCATTGATGACGGCGTCGTGGCTCAAGCAAATGGGCTGGCAGGACGTCTACGTGTTGCGGGAGGCGGGTCGTGAAACCGACACACCCGCTCCCATCCTCGGCTCAATTCCTTCAGATGCAGCAGTCGAGCCCTCGAAGGTTCTCGAGATCGACAACGTTTCAGTGATCGACCTCTCGACCAGCCCGCACTACCGCCGCGGCCACATCCCTGGCGCGTGGTTCGCCATCCGCGGCCGTCTCGACAAGGCGCTGCCGAAAATCCCGCCGCGGCAGACCGTCATCCTCACGTCCGAAGACGGCGTGCTGGCCGCCCACGCGGTTGAGGAGACCCGCGCGCTCACCAGGACGCCTGTGCATTGGCTCAGAGGTGGCAATGCGGCCTGGGCCGCCGCCGGCTTTCCACTCTCTACGGCCGAGAAAATGGCCGACGATCCGATCGATGTATGGCTCAAGCCCTATGAGCGTCCAAACGACCACGAGGCGGCTATGAATGCCTATCTGTCCTGGGAAGTCGACCTTTTGGACCGGATCAAGCAAGACGGCACGACGCATTTCCTGCCCGCACGCTAGGTGCGAAACGTCGCGCGACGCGCTATATCGCGACCATGAAATTTCTCGACGAGGCCAAGGTCTATATCGCGTCCGGCGCAGGCGGGAACGGCTGCGTGTCGTTCCGCCGCGAGAAATTCATCGAGTTCGGTGGGCCCAATGGTGGCGATGGCGGCAGAGGCGGTGATGTCGTCGTCGAGGCCGTTACCGGCCTCAATACACTGATCGACTACCGCTATCAGCAGCATTTCAAGGCGCAGCGCGGCGGCAATGGCATGGGCAAGGACCGGGCCGGCGCCAACGGCAAGGACGTCGTGCTGAAAGTGCCGGTCGGCACGCAAGTCTACGAAGAGGATGGTGAAACCTTGCTCGCCGACCTGACCGAAGTCGGACAGCGCGTGACGATTGCCGAAGGCGGCAATGGCGGTTTCGGCAATGCACATTTCAAGTCGTCAACCAACCGGGCGCCGCGCCACGCCAATCCCGGACAGCCGGGCGAAGAGCACACCATCCGATTGCGCCTCAAGTTGATCGCCGATGCGGGACTGATCGGCCTGCCGAATGCTGGAAAATCGACGTTTCTCGCTGCGGTCAGTGCCGCCAAGCCGAAGATCGCCGACTACCCTTTTACGACATTGCATCCGCAACTCGGTGTCGTCGAAGTCGATGGACGCGAATTTGTCCTCGCCGATCTCCCGGGATTGATCGAGGGCGCGCACGAAGGCATCGGGCTTGGCGATCGCTTCCTCGGCCACACCGAGCGATGCCGCGTATTACTGCACCTGATCGATGGAACGAGCGATGACGCCGGCGAAGCGTACAAGATCGTGCGTGGAGAGCTTGAAGCCTACGGCCACGGCCTCATCGACAAGCCAGAGATCGTCGCGCTGTCGAAGTCGGATGCCCTGACGAAGAACGCGATCAAGATGCAGGTCGGGAAGCTCAAGAAAGTCTGCAAGAAAACGCCACTGGTATTGTCCGCACAATCGGGTGACGGCGTACAGGAGGCACTGCGTGCTTTGCTGAAAATAATCGACAGGGCACGTGATGCGGCCGCCAGTTCCAAGGCAAAAGAAGCGGTGTAGATTGAAATTTGGGAGAACGCACGAATGAAAACCCGTGCCGCGGTTGCCTGGAAGGCCGGCGCACCACTCGACATCGAGACCATCGACATCGAAGGCCCGAAAGCGGGCGAAGTGCTGGTCGAAATCAAGGCAACCGGCATCTGCCACACCGACGCCTACACGCTATCCGGCGCTGATCCGGAAGGCCTGTTTCCGGCGATTCTCGGCCATGAAGGCGCGGGCATTGTGCGCGAGGTCGGCGCCGGCGTCACGACACTGAAAGCCGGCGATCACGTCATTCCGCTCTACACCCCCGAGTGCCGGCAATGCAAAACGTGCCTGTCGCGCCGGTCAAATCTCTGCACCGCGATCCGCGCGACACAGGGCAAAGGCTTGATGCCGGACGGCACCAGCCGCTTCCGTTGCGACGGCGATGCGGTGTTTCACTACATGGGGTGCTCGACCTTCGCGAATTTCACGGTGCTGCCCGAGATCGCACTGGCGAAGGTCCGCGAGGACGCACCTTTCGACAAGATTTGTTACATCGGTTGCGGCGTGACGACCGGTGTCGGCGCCGTCATCAACACCGCGAAGGTGTGGCCTGGGGCAAATGTCGCCGTGTTCGGCCTTGGCGGCATCGGTCTCAACGTCATCCAGGGCGCGCGCATGGCCGGCGCCGACAAGATCGTCGGCATCGACACCAACCCCGCCAAAAAAGCGATGGCCGAAAAGTTTGGCATGACGCATTTCATTAGTCCGGATGAGGTCGGCCGTGACAAGGTCGTGCAAGCGATAGTTGATCTCACTGGCGGCGGTGCGGATTTTTCGTTCGAATGCATCGGCAACGTGCAGACGATGCGGCAGGCGCTGGAATGCTGTCATCGCGGCTGGGGCGAAAGCATCATTATCGGCGTGGCCGGCGCCGGTCAGGAAATCTCGACCCGTCCATTCCAGCTCGTCACCGGGCGCGTCTGGCGCGGCACCGCATTCGGCGGCGCGCGTGGCCGCACGGACGTGCCCAAGATCGTCGACTGGTACATGGAAGGCAAAATCAACATCGACGATCTGATCACGCACACCTTGCCGCTCGACAAGATCAACGATGCCTTCGACCTCATGCACGAAGGCAAGTCGATCAGGTCGGTAGTGGTTTACTAGAAAATCAGCGCCTACCAGCGGCGGCTTCTGCGGAATAGGAACGCATCGTCCGTGTCGTCGCCGTCCTCGTCATAGACCCGCCACCGGGCTCTTCGATCCGCTTCACGAGAATCCTCACGCTGGCTCCAGGATCGACGTTGCCGCTCGTCTCTTTGCTCGCGGTCAGCACGTTGTTCGGGTGCCTTGCCGCACACGCGGCGATCGCCGCCGAACGGCTGGTAAGTACAGTCCGAAGCGCGGAACGATTTATAGGCGCTCGCGCAGGCCTGCACGTCGCAGCGATTGTTCGATGCGGCTGCCCCATCAGGCTCAGTCTGTTTTGGCTGTGGCGCGGAGGCTTGTGCGTTTTGGGCGTCCGGCACTGCCGCACTTTTGATCTTACTTGAATCGTCAGAGCGGGTTGCGACGCCTGTGGTTTCGGAGACCGGCTTCTGCGCCGTTTCAGCCTTCGCCGCCGTGTTGCCGATAGCCGCTGGACCGACATTGTCTTGGACATTGTTTTGAGCTGGCGCCGGCTGCACCGGCTCCACTTTTCTCGGATAAACCGGGCTGAGTTCCGCGTTCGGACCGTCAACCTTCGGACGCGGCGGCGGCGCGGATGCCTGCACGGCTGGCTTGGGTTGCGGGGCCGGCGTGGTGAGCCAATGGATTTCGAGCAGCACGGTGCTGACCGAAACCATGAGGACGGTAAGGTAGACGAGAAACTGCATTGCTTGGCCCACGTGATGAAAGGCGCTCAAGCAAAACGCCGGCCTTGGCGCGCCGGTTCCAGGCGTGCCTCACACGGAACCGCCGAAATTCATCTGCGGTGTCTATTTCTTCGTGCAGAGGCGCCGGGGCCCGCCGGTCGGCTGGTAGGTGCAGTCGGAGGGAGTAAACGAACGGTAAGCAGCGGTGCAAGCATCGACGTTGCAGCGCACTTCCGGCTCGGACGCAGCCGTGGGCGTCTGAGCGACTGCTCCGGCGGTTTTAGGAGCTGCCGCTGCAGGCGCGGCCAATGTCTGCGGAACAATAGGCGCGCCAATCGTCGCACTGGGGACCGAAGGCGAAGGTTGCGCGGCGGCGGGTTGCAATGCAGCGGCGGGTTGCAATGGAGGAGCCGGCGCGGCGGCGAGGCCTGCCGCGGTATCGACCATGGGAGACATCGGGGCCGGAAGCCGGTCGAGCCCCAGCAACACGCTGCCAAGAGCAATCACCAGCACGGCACCATAGATCGCTAGCCGCATCGCTTCGCCTTTGGCTTCATAATACCACGGGCGCCACCGACGGGCCTATTCGATTTGCGCTTGGTCCGCGCGCAAATCTTGCGCGCCGCCCTCCAAGAAATGCAATGAACGCACAACTTTTTGTGAGAACACGCCGCCCTACCCCCGCCTAGGCAGCCCTACTCTGCTCAGCCATAGTATCAGGTGGCGACTAAATGCGTCCCGCGGGGCAAACGGAGCGGCGACATGGCGACTTACAATTTGCGCATCAACGGCAATGCGCAAACCGTCGACACGACGGATGCCGGTAAACCACTTCTCTATGTGTTGCGCGAGCTCGGCCTGACTGCCGCGAAGTTCGGCTGCGGACTTGGCCAGTGCGGCGCCTGCACCGTCATGATCGATGGCGCCGCGGCCCGGTCTTGCCAGACCACGGTTGCCGACACGCAAGGAAAGCCGGTCGTCACGCTCGAAGGGCTCGGCACTCCTGAAAAACCGCATCCGCTGCAAACCGCCTTCATCAATGCGCAGGTGCCGCAATGCGGCTACTGCACAAACGGAATGATCATGAGCGCCGCTGCGCTCCTGCAAAGCAACAAGAAGCCAAGCGAGGCGGACGTCCGCTCGGCGCTTGACGGTAACTTGTGCCGTTGCGGCTCGCATGTGCGGGTGCTGAGCGCGGTCATGGCGGCAACCGGACAGAGAGGCTGACATGAACGCACCGGTCAAAACTCTCAACTTCTCCCGCCGGGCTGTTCTCAAAGGCGGAGCGCTCACCGTCGGCTTCGCACTCGCGGGACTTCCCTCCCGCGGCCGCGCACAAAGCGCCGCCGTGGCAAAAAGAATTCTTGATTCCAAAGAAGTCGACGCCTTCCTGGCGGTCAACGGCGACGGCACCGTGACGCTGTTCTGCGGCAAGGTCGATCTGGGGCAAGGGCTGCGTATCGCTATTCCGCAAATCGCTGCCGAAGAGCTCGGTATCGATGTCGACAAGATCACGTTTATTGAAGGCGACACCGCGCTGACCCCCGACCAGGGCCGCACGTCCGGTTCAAATGGCATCCAGCGCGGCGGCGTGCAGATCCGGCAGGCGGCGGCGACGGCACGCAAAGCGCTCGTCGAGCTGGCCGCGCAGCGGCTCAACGCCAAGGCCGAGGATCTCGAAACGGCCGGCGGCGCGGTGCGGCCGAAATCCGGTGGCACCGTAATTTCCTTTGCCGACCTGATCGCCGGCAAACAGTTCGATCTCAAGCTCGATCCCAAAGCGCCGCTGAAGGATCCAGCGCGCTACACGATCGTCGGAAAACCGCTGAAGCGCCCCGATGTCCCGTCAAAATGTTTCGGCACTCATGCCTATGTGCACGACTTCGCGATGCCGAACATGCTGCACGCGCGCGTGATCAGACCCGGGGCCGTCGGCGCCAAGCTTGTGTCCGTTGACGAAGCCTCGATCAAGGATATCCCCGGCGCGAAAGTCGTGCGGGTGAAAGACCTGCTTGCGGTCGTCGCCGACGAAGAATGGAATGCGGTGCGCGCCTCGCGCGCATTGCGTGCGCAGTGGAGCGAGGGAGCCGGCCTGCCGTCGCAGAGCGGCCTCGTCGAGTCGCTGCGAAACGAGCCCGGCATTGTCGACGAGACCTTGGTCAACAAGGGAAGCCCTGCTGCACAGCGGCCGGACGGCGCAAAAGTCCTCACCGCGACTTATTACTGGCCGATGCAAAGCCACGCATCGATCGGCCCGTCCTGCGCCGTCGCCGACGTGAGTAATGATTCCGCGACAGTTTGGACCGCCTCGCAGGGGACCCACGGCAATCAGACGACTTTTGCCAAATTCCTTGGCCTCCCCAAGGAAAAGGTGCGGATGATCTACCTCGAGGGCTCCGGCTGCTACGGCATGAACGGCCACGAGGATGCCGCGGCTGACGCAGCGATCCTGTCGCGCGCCACCGGACGCCCGGTGCGCGTGCAATGGACGCGCGAGGACGAGCTCGGCTGGGATCCGAAAGGCCCGCCGCAGCTGATCGGCGTATCGGGTGCGGTCTCGGCCGATGGCCGCATTCTGGATTGGCGCACCGAATTGTGGATTCCGAAGACGACGCGCGGGTTGCCGAATATTCCGCTGCTGGCGCCCGAGGCGGCCGGTCTCGAACACGTGCCGGGACTGAACACCGGGCTGATTTCGCAAAACGGCGATCCGCCCTACTCCGCCGAGAGCATCCAGGTGATTGCGCATTGGCTCAAGGACGCACCGTTGCGTCCGGCGCCGATCCGCTCGCCCGGCAAACCGGCAAATTGCTTCGCGGTCGAAAGCTTCGTCGACGAGCTGGCGGCAGCGGCCGGAGTTGATCCGGTCGAATTCCGCATGCGCGGCTTGAAGGACCCGCGTGCAATCGAGGTTCTCAAACGCACGGCGGCTTTGATGAAATGGCAGTCGCAGCCATACCAGCTCGCGAGTACGAACGCGGCGGTTGCCCGCGGACGCGGCATTTCCTTTGTCCACTACAAGCACAGCGAAACCTATGTCGGCATGGGCATGGAAGTTGCCGTTGAGCGCGCAAGCGGACGCATCACGGTCGAGCGCGTGGCCTGTGCGCATGACTGCGGGCAGATCATCAACCCGGACGGCGTGCGCGCGCAGATCGAGGGCAGCATCCTGCAGACGATCAGCCGCGTGCTGATGGAAGAGGTCATGTTCGACCGCTCGCGCGTCCTCAGCGTGGACTGGGCGAGCTATCCGATCCTGCGGTTCTCCGGCGTGCCGAAGATCGACATCGAACTGATCGACCGGCCG
>DATBTA010000098.1:0-7172 GCA_036559505.1 Pseudolabrys sp.
CCGCACGGTCGCCGGTTGGCAAGATCAACCGGACCACGCGGGTGCAGGGCGCTGCGACAAAGATGATCCGGACGCAGAGCCCGCCGGTGCAGCCGGTGGCCGCGCACGAAATTCCTATCCGCACCCACAAATATCAGGTCGGCGAGGCTGTCTATTACACCTCGCCGACGTTTGGTCGAGCGGCGGCGACCGGCAGCTACACGGTGGTGAAACTGTTGCCATCGGAGGGCGACGACTATCAATACCGGATCAAGAGTTCCGGTGAGGCTTTCGAACGCGTCGCCAAAGAAAGCCAGCTCGACCGCGCCTGACCGCGGTGTCGCGATTTTGCCTCGGCGCCAGCTTACAGGTCTCCTGGGTGCGCGATTTTCGCGCTTCGGAAGAGCGCAAATGCCGATAAACGCCGCAGGCGACATTGCAACACCCGCGACAACTGGTGCTGTTGCGGATGCCGACACCACACCTGATCAGTCGGCGGCATGTAGTGCTTGCACCGGAGGACTAAACGTAAGATTTAGGACGTCATAAACAGCCTAAACAAAGCCAATGAAGGGGAGGAATTCATGCGCGCGCTTTTTCGTCTGGCCGCATTCTTATTGCCTGTTTTTCTGGCGTGGCCGGCGTCTGCACAAACCTATCCAAACCATCCGGTCAAACTGATCGTGCCGTTTGGCGCGGGCGGGCCCGCAGACGTCTATGCCAGAGTGCTAGCGCAGCATCTCTCCGAGGAAACCAAACAGTCTTTCGTGGTTGAGGACCGCCCGGGCGCCGGCTCGATTATCGGTACCGACGCTGTCGCAAAGTCGGCACCTGACGGTTACACGCTGCTGGTAATGTCCAACACGCACACGACTAATGAATCCCTGCTACCGAATAAGCCGTTTCAGCTGATGCGCGACTTCGTTCCGGTCGCGACGGTCAACTATTCGGACTTGCTCATGGTTGTGCATCCTTCAGTGCCGGCGAAGAGCGTGAAGGAATTCATCGATCTTGCGAAAAAAGAGCCAGGCAAGCTGAACTACGCATCGTCCGGCCCGGGTACTCCGTACCATATGGCGGGCGAGCTGTTTAAGGCGATGAGCCAAACCGACATTGTTCACGTTCCGCACAAAGCGTCGGGCGACGCGCGAAATAGCGTGATATCCGGCACGGTGCAGATGATGTTCGACGCAGTTACGACGATGACGGCGCTTGCCAAGGGCGGGCAAGTTCGCGCGCTCGCTACGACTGGCCTAAAGCGCTCCGAACTGACGCCGGATTTGCCGACAGTTGCCGAAACCGTTCCCGGATATGAAGCAACGATCTGGATCGGAATTATGGCCCCGAAGGGCACGCCGAAGGAGGTCGTTACCTTCCTCAACAGCCACATCAACAAAGTCATCAACAAGCCGGAGGTAAGGGAAGTTTGGCTCAAGCAGGGGGCCGTTCCCCTTGTTAAAACCCCCGAGGAATTCGATGCCTACCTTCGGAAAGACATCGAGAAATGGGCCAATGTGGTAAAAGTTTCGGGAGCGAAGATCCAATAGCGCTTCCGCAAACAGGCAGCTGACCGGACTCCAATGTCAACGATCAACAGCGCGTTTGTGGACGGGATGTTTTCGACACCGCTAGTGCTGCCGGCCCCCGTGGCAGGCGCATTGGCGGCGCTGTTTTTTGTGATGGTTATTCTGGCGGTCCGGCGCGTAACCCAAGGACATGCGTCCCGCATTGTGGCGCCGGTGCTTGCGATCGCGGTCGCGGGAGTGGCTGTCTTCGGCATTCTCGACCGGCTGATGCGAAGCGAACGCGCTGCCGAAGAACGGGCGCTGCTTGAACGAAACAGCCAGCTTAGCCTGAGCGCCACTGCACCTGGATCTGCGCTTTCGTGCCTCGACGGCCTGGCCGGCGAGGAAATTGAAAATGCATGTGAAAAATCAGTTTTCGCGGATCCGCAGAGCGCTGCGCGAGCGGTGGGCTATATCAGCGCGCGCCTGTCGCTGCTGGCGGATGCTGCCGCAACGGCCGGACGCGGTGGTTCCGACGTGCTGGCGGCGTTGGCTCCGACACGTCGTGCAATCGAGCTCGATCGCTTCGGGATAGCCGCGCATGTGCTGGCCGTCCGTGACGGTTGTACGCCCGAGAAGTGCGCCGCATTTGCCATGCTTCACGACGCGTCCACGCTCAAAGCCAATTTCAAGGTCCACGCGTTCGATGCCTATGTTGCCCGGTACGCGGTCGCATGGGGGAAAGGCGAAGCTGCGCCTGAAAATGTACCGCAGGCCTCCGCACCCGGAACAGCGCCGGTCGCTTCGGCTCCGGAGCCGCTGTCCACATCGCATCCGCTCGACAGCCGCTACGATTTTCCATCTTCGGCATCGATCCCGCCCGTCAGCATCATGAATGCCGAGCCGCCACCCCCCAAGGAGCCGGCGAGCCCCCAGGGCGCTCACGCGGCGACGGAGAAAACGGGCACCACTGCGCCTGTGCCACCGAAACGGCCGCAGAGCCAGGCGGCGTCCCCGCCCGCGCGCTAGTATCGGGGCCAACCGGCGCGGGCCTCATGTTTAAATCAGTCCTGATTGCCAATCGCGGCGAAATTGCCTGTCGCATCGCCCGGACCGCGCGGCAGATGGGGATACGCACGATCGCGGTCTATTCTGAGGTGGACGCAACTTCGCTCCACGTTCGGCAGTGCGACGAAGCATATGCGATCGGGCCGGCGCCGGCAGCCGAAAGCTATCTGGTGATCAATAAGCTGATCGCAGCAGCCAAGCAGGCGCAGGCTGAGTGCATCCATCCCGGCTATGGTTTTCTGTCCGAAAACGTTGACTTCGCCGAGGCCTGTCTAGACGCGGGCATAGTGTTTGTCGGCCCACCTGCATCAGCCATACGTGCCATGGGTCTCAAACATCATGCCAAAACGCTGATGGAAAAAGCGGGCGTGCCCGTCGTACCCGGCTATCACGGTGAACTGCAGGAGCCGAAGTTCCTCAAACAGAAGGCCTACGAAATTGGATATCCCGTCATCGTCAAACCCCTCGCGGGCGGTGGCGGCAAAGGCATGCGCCGTGTGGAGCGCCATGCCGATTTCGATGCCGCGCTGGAAGGGGCGCAGCGGGAAGCCAAAAGCTCGTTCGGCGACGCGCGCGTGCTGGTCGAAAAATACGTTGCAAGCCCACGTCACATCGAGGTCCAGATCTTTGCCGACCGTCATGGCAACGCCATTCACCTCGGCGAACGCGATTGTTCGCTGCAACGCCGCCATCAGAAGGTCATGGAGGAATCGCCGGCGCCTGGAATGACCCCAGAACTGAGGGCGCGCATGGGCACAGCAGCAGTCGCGGCAGCAAAAGCGACGGGCTATGTCGGCGCGGGAACCGTGGAATTCATTGCCGATGCCACCAACGGTCTCAAAGCAGGCAGTTTCTGGTTCATGGAGATGAACACGCGGCTTCAGGTAGAGCATCCCGTCACAGAGGTGGTGACGGGGCTGGATCTGGTGGAATGGCAGTTTCGGATAGCGGCTGGCGAAAAATTGCCTTTGATGCAGGAACAGATCGCCCCCAAGGGGCACGCGGTTGAGGCGCGACTCTATGCCGAGGACCCGGAGCGCGGTTTCCTGCCGTCGACGGGCCGGTTCGTCGACCTGCAGTTTCCAGAAATCGACGGGCTACGCATCGATACGGGGGTGGATCGTGGCAGCGAAGTGACACCTTTCTACGACCCGATGGTCGCGAAGTTGATCGCGCGCGGGCAAACAAGGGATGAAGCCTTCGACCGGCTGGCTGTAGCGCTCGAGCGGACAATCGTGGCGGGTCCGCGCAGCAATATCGGATTCCTCGTGGCGCTCTGCGGCGCGGCGCCGGTTCGCAAAGGCGATTTCGATACGGGCTTCATAGACGGGAATCTTGCCGAGTTAGGTGCAGTGCCCCACGCGCTTGATCGCGGCGCAGTCGCGTTCGGGGCCCAGTGGCTGCTGGCGCAGAATCACCTCCCAGCATCGGACCCGCCGGAGGACATAACCGAGGAAACTCAATCGCCCTGGGATCTCGCTGACGCATTTCAAATGTCCGGCACGCGGCGGTTGACATTGCCCATAGTCGCGGATGGTGAGGCGGCCGTCGCTGAGGTTGTGTACACCGCCAAAGGACCCGAACTGTCTGTCGAGGGGGTTGGGCCCGCGCCGGATGCTGTTGCGATCGCCGACTCAAATGCCGTGTTCGTGCTGCGTCACGGTCGGCAAACCAAAGTGAGCCTGCGTGACCCTAGTCTTGCCGAGGCTGGTGACGATGACAAAAGCGGGCTGGTGCGGGCGCCAATGCATGGCAAGGTGCTGGCCTTGCTTGTGGAGAAGGGCGCCCGAGTTGCACGCGGTCAGCGCGTTGCCATCATCGAGGCGATGAAGATGGAGCACACGATCGTGGCACCGATAGACGGCGTCGTGACCGAAATTGTTATCGCCAAGGATGCACAGATCGCAGAAGGAGCTCGGTTGATGGTGATCGGCCCGCCGATTACTTCCTGACAAAGATACGAAACGAGCCGATTGGGTTGATCTCACGGTAGTGCGCAAAGACGCTTGCGAAATGCGTGTTTGCGCTGAGCCATGCCACGTAGTCGAACATTTGATGATTAAATCCCAACATGTCATCACCGGTCGCAACAACGATGACGCCGGGCTCCTTGGTACGGATTGCGGAAACCGCGATTTCCGCCTGATTCAGTCCGGCCGCCCGTATTTTCGGTCGGTAAGCTATTGGCGCTTCTTCTACGCGCGCGGCCGCCGCGATGAGATATTCGCAGCAAAACGGTGCGGCCCATTCGATCTCGGCGGCGATCACGGCTGGGAAGACGTCGCGTGGCGAAGTGATGAATCCGAAAACCGTTCTGTTCGGTCCAGGATTGCTGCGGAAGGTGGCGGCTAACTGGCTTACTCGGCTCGAGGCGCCTTCAAAGGCCCGCACCGCTTCGAAGGCGGTTGGCACAACGGCCATGCCCACGAGGATCGCGAAAGCGATGCGCCGCAGCGTAAGTCTGTCAACGCGCGGATTTTCCGCGGTGAGGAGGATAACTGCCGAGAGATTAAGGAACATGATGCCAGGAAGGAAGTGATAGGCCCAAGGCTTCGCCTGGATCAGCGCAGCGACACAGCTTGCGGCACCTGCGACTGCCAAGGCTTGTGCAAGGGCCGGAATTTGCCCGCCTTGCGGGCGGGTCAGATAGCCGACCCCCAACAGCATTGCGGCGGGAACCAAGAGGGTGACCGCCGAGCGCAAAACCTCCTGGATCGGGCTGTTGTATGACCAGTAGCCAAGCAGTGCCGTCGGGATCTCTATTTCCAGGTAGGAGCGCGCGTAGGTCAGCGTAAGTGCTCCGTAGACAATCCCGGCGGCCGACATGGCGATCGTCTCAGGGCGGATTGACAGGCTTGGCCGCCTTGTTCGGACCAATATCCAGACTTCAAGCGCGACCGGCACCAGCAGGAAGTAGGGCTTGATGCAAAAGCCAAGGCTGGCAGCCACTCCGATGGCAGCACCGGTGGCCGGTGAAATCGCTGAATTGTTCAGACGGCAGCCGCGCGCGACGATGTAAGGCAGGGTGAGCAGCACCATCCAGTGCTCGCGCTGGCCAAAATCGTAACCGGGAATAAACAGAACCAGGAGGGCGGCAAAGAAAAGGAACAGGCTGCGGGGAACGCGCCCAAGTCCGGCTGCCGCGGTCAGGCGCGCAACTGCTGCGACCGACAGGACGGCCATTGTGACCGTAAATACAGATGCGGCGACATCGAGGCGCAAGCCGGTCTGACGGGCCAACCACACTGGCATGGCGCTGATCCACCAGACGTGCGGTGGATTCATATCCATGATGTCCTTGCCGAATTGTCCGCCATCGAGCAGGCGTCCAGCAAGCGCCATGAGATAAGCTTCGTCGTGATTGATTGGCGCAAAAAAATGAAGCAACGCAGCGCCGACCGCTAGGCAGGCGATAGTTCCCGTGACCAACAGCCGATCGTCGGCTGCCTCGCGCCGCATGATCGCGCTCATGGCCATACGCGGGTTCCCGTCGCTGGTTGTGCCAAAGTCTCTAGATCATCGGGTGTTAAAAAACTCTTGGATTTCGGGGCAGGCGCGGGGGAGAATGCCCGGAAACGGCTTTCCTATGGTCCATTTGCCCGTTATGCATGGGTTATCCAGTCATTTTGCGCTCGCCAGGCTGTTGGAATGTCGCTCCATCTCATCAAGCTGTGTGTCGGCTGCGATTCAGTCGCGGATCTCGAAGACTGGATCAGGGAGAAGCTGAAAGAAAAGAAGCGCCGAAGGCAGAAGCCCGAGCACATCCACACGACGCGAATGGTGCCGAAGCGCAGCGAGGAGCTCATCGACGGAGGCTCGTTGTATTGGGTAGTTCGGGGGCAGATCGCTTGTCGCGAGCGCATCCTCGATATTCGCCCGTTCACTGATAAAGACGGCGTCGGACGCTGTCGCATTGTTCTCGACGGCAAAGTGGTGCTTGTCGAGCCGCGGCCCCGCGCGGCATTCCAGGGTTGGCGCTATCTGGAGCCCAAGGATGCGCCCCGGGATCTCTCGCGCGCAGCGCCTGGTGCCGCGAGAATGCCAGAAACGATGCGGCGCGAGTTACGCGAGTTGGGTCTTCTTTAAACGGCGACGTTGTCAATCAGGCGTGTTTTGCCAAGCCTTGCAGCGATAAGTAGGCGAATCGGCCCTTCCTTGAGCGCCACGACGGGTGCCAACGTCAGTGCGTGGCGTGCCTCAAGATAGTCCAAGCTGAATCCGGCCAAATCCACTTCAATGCGCCCCACATTTAGAACGTGGTCGATCTTATCGCCGCCTTTGATGCGGGACGCGCAACCTTTGAGAACTTTGTAGAGCATCGGGGCGACCGCGCGCTCCGCCGAAGAAAGGTAAACGTTGCGAGAGGAAAGGGCCAAGCCGTCCGGCTCACGCACCGTCGGAACTCCGACAACCTTCACAGGCAGGTCGAGGTCTTTGGCTATCTGGGTGACGACGCGCAGCTGCTGGTAATCTTTTTGCCCGAAGAAAGCAAAGTCCGGAGAAACTTGCGTGAACAGTTTGGCAACTACTGTCGCAACGCCGCCGAAAAAATGTGGACGGTATTCGTCCTCGAGGCCGGCTTTGGCCGGTCCTTCCGGCGCAAGGCGAGTGGCGAAACCG
>DATBTA010000099.1:0-16605 GCA_036559505.1 Pseudolabrys sp.
CCGGTGACGAAGTCCGAGGCAGGCGATGCCAGGAATACGGCAATCCCCGCAAAATCGCCCGGAACGCCCCAACGCTGGGCCGGAGTACGAGCCAACACCTTTTCGTGCAGACCCTGAACTTGCTTCCGGGCCCCTTGGGTCAGCTCGGTATCGATCCACCCGGGCAAGATCGCATTGACCTGGATATTGTCCTTTGCCCAGGCCACCGCCATCGATTTGGCCAATTGAACGATGCCGGCCTTGCTTGCGGCGTAGGGCGCCGCATAGGACGAGGCGAACACCGACATCATCGATCCGATATTGATGATCTTACCGCCGCCGGCGCGCACCATGTGAGGATAAGCCGCCTGCGAGCACAGAAAAGCGCCGGTGAGATTGGTGTTCATCACCAGGTGCCATTCCTGCGCCGTCAGATCTTCCGGCTGCTTGCGGACCGTGGTCCCTGCATTGTTGATAAGGATGTCGAGACGGCCAAATCGCTCGACCGCATTCTGGATTGCCTGACGGCACGATGTTTCGTCCACGACATCCAGATCCACAAATTCGGCCGGCGCCCCGAGTGACCGAAGTTCCGACAAAGCCGATTGTGCCTTGGCCTGGTTTCGACCCGCGATAACGATCGAAGCGCCGGCCCCGGCCAGACCTTTGGCCATGCCAAGCCCGATGCCTCCATTGCCGCCGGTTACGAAGGCGACTCGATTCTTCAGGTCAAAAATTGCCATTGCAGACTAGGCCTGGCTGGCGACAGCTTTGCCGAGCGCGGCCTGGGCCGCGGCAAGGCGCGCGATAGGCACACGGAACGGCGAGCACGACACATAGTCGAGCTTGGCTTCGTGACAGAAGGTTATCGAGGCAGGGTCGCCGCCATGCTCGCCGCAAATACCGACCTTGAGCTTCGGGCGCACCTTGCGGCCGCGCTCGACCCCGATCTTCACGAGCTCGCCGACGCCCTGCGTGTCGATCGAGACGAACGGATCGACCGGCAAAATTCCGCGCGCAGTGTAGATGCCGAGGAAACTCGCCGCGTCGTCGCGCGAAATGCCGAAGGTCGTTTGAGTGAGATCGTTGGTCCCGAACGAGAAAAATTCCGCAGTTTCGGCGATCTCGCCCGCCATCAGCGAGGCGCGCGGCAGCTCGATCATAGTGCCGACCTGATAGTCGACCTTGGCGCCCTTTTCTTTCGCGACCTCCTGGGCCATTGCGTCGATGCGCGCTTTGACCAGATCGAATTCCGCCTTGGTGGCAATCAACGGTACCATCACCTCTGGCACCACCGGCTTGCCGGTACGCTTGGCAGCTTCAACCGCCGCCTCGAAAATTGCGCGCGCCTGCATCTCGGCGATTTCCGGATAAGCGATGGCGATGCGGCAGCCGCGGAAACCGAGCATCGGATTGAATTCGGAGAGCTCGCTGGCGCGCGCCGCGAGTTTCGCCGGATCGGCGCCCATGGCGGCGGCGACCTCCGCAATTTCTTCCTCGCCGTGCGGCAGGAACTCATGCAGCGGCGGATCGAGCAGCCGGATGGTCACCGGCCTGCCGGCCATGATTTCGAACAATTCGACGAAGTCGGCGCGCTGCATCGGCAGCAGTTTTGCGATCGCTGCACGGCGCGTTTTCTCGTCGTCGGCGAGAATCATCTCGCGCACCGCCTGGATACGGTCCTCATCGAAAAACATGTGCTCGGTGCGGCAAAGTCCGATGCCTTCGGCCCCGAAACGGACCGCAGCTTTCGCGTCGGTCGGCGTGTCGGCGTTGGCGCGCACGCCAAGCTTGCGCACCTTGTCGGCCCAGCCGATCAGGGTGGCAAATTCTCCGGACAGCTGCGGCTCGATCATCTCGACCTTGCCGGCCAGCACCTGGCCGGTCGATCCGTCGACCGTGATGTAGTCGCCCTTTTTGAACGTCTGTCCGCCGGCCGTCATCGAGCCGCCGGCGTAGTCGACACGTAGCGAGCCCGCGCCCGAAACGCAGGGCTTGCCCATGCCGCGCGCGACGACGGCGGCGTGCGAGGTCATGCCGCCGCGCGTGGTGAGGATGCCCTCGGCCGCGTGCATGCCGTGGATATCTTCGGGCGATGTCTCGACGCGCACCAGAACGACCTTCCTGCCGTCGGCTTTGAGCTGCGCCGCCTCGTCCGGGGAAAAAACGATCTCGCCTGTTGCGGCGCCCGGCGATGCCGGCAGGCCCGTCGCGATGACGCGTCGATGCGCGCGCGGATCGATCGTCGGGTGCAGCAGCTGATCGAGGGTGAGCGGATCGATGCGCAGGATCGCGTCGTTCTTTGATATGAGGCCTTCGTGGGCGAGTTCGACCGCGATCCGCAGCGCGGCCTTGGCCGTGCGCTTTCCCGAGCGCGTTTGCAGCATCCATAGCTTGCCCTGCTCGACGGTGAACTCTAGGTCCTGCATGTCGCGGTAGTGGCGTTCGAGCACGTTGTAGATGCGCTTGAGCTCCGCGTAGGCCTTCGGCAACGTGTATTCCATCGACGGTTTGTCGGAACCCGCCTCCTTGCGTGCCTCCTCGCTGATTTCCTGCGGCGTTCGAATGCCGGCAACGACGTCCTCGCCCTGCGCATTGATGAGAAATTCGCCGTAAAGCTTCTTTTCGCCTGTCGACGGGTTGCGCGTGAAGGCGACGCCGGTCGCCGAAGTGTCGCCCATGTTGCCGAAAACCATGGCCTGCACGTTGACGGCCGTGCCCCAGCTTTCAGGAAGGTTGTGAAGCTTGCGGTAAGTGATGGCGCGCTGGTTCATCCACGAGCCGAACACGGCGCCGAGGGCGCCCCAGAGCTGCTCATGCGGGTCCTGCGGAAAATCGCGGCCGATCTCATCCTTCACCCGCTTCTTGTAACGCACGACCAGCTCGGCCCAGTCGTCGGCGGAGAGATCGGTATCGAGGCTATATCCCTGCCGCTCCTTGTGGTGATCGAGCAACTCCTCGAAATGCTCGTGCCCGACACCGAGCACGACGTCCGAATACATCGTGATGAAGCGGCGATAGCTGTCATAGGCGAAGCGCCGGTCGCCTGATTTTTTTGCGAGCGCTTCAACCGTCTCGTCATTGAGCCCCAGGTTGAGCACGGTATCCATCATGCCCGGCATCGAGGCGCGCGCCCCCGACCGCACCGAGACCAGCAACGGGTTGGACTTGTCGCCGAAGGTCTTGCCCGCGATGCGGCCGACCTGGGCCAGCGCCTTCTCAACCTGGCCGCGCAGGTCTTTCGGGTATTGTTTGTCGTACGTGTAATAGTAAGTGCAGACGTCGGTGGTGATCGTGAACCCCGGCGGGACCGGAAGGCCGAGATTTGCCATTTCGGCGAGCCCCGCGCCCTTGCCGCCCAGCAGATTGCGCATGGAGGCTTTGCCTTCGGCGCGGCCGTCGCCGAAGCTGTAGACCCACTTACCTTTGGCTTGCCCGGTATCCGGCTTTGCTTTACGCCGGGCGGACTTCCGTACCGTCTTTTTCTTCGATTTTGCGCTGGCGCGCGGACGTTTTCGTTTGGCCATGGGTCAATAGCTATCGGTAGGGACGACGGCCCTTAAGAACACTTCCGAACAGGCGGGCGCAAGCCGGAATTTTGGCTACTTGAAAAGTCCGAGACCGAGCAGCCCGGCGATGATGAGATAGACCGCAACGATGATGTTGAGCAGCCGTGGAATGACGAGAATGAGAATACCGGCGATGAGAGCGATAATTGGCTGCAAATGCGCAATACCGATGACCATGGTGAGCTCCTCAATTAGCTGGCAATCGAAAGAAACGGCGAGACGGTGGCGGTAGTTCCCTTGGTGTCACACGGGGTACTCAGAAGTGCGCCCGAAGCGAGTGCTAGCCTTCGATCTTCGAAAAATCCGCAACGGCGCGAGTCGCCTCACGGATTTCGTTGAGCAGCTTGAGACGATTCTCCCGCAAGGCCTTGTCGTCCACGTTGACCGTCACCTTGTCGAAGAAGGCATCGACGCGTGGGCGAAGTTTGGCCATGGCTCGCATCGCTGCGGCGAAATCCTCCTTGCCGACGGCGGCAGCGGCTTCCTTCCTGGCGACATCAATGGCTTCAGCGAGCGCCTTCTCTTCCGGCAGCTGGTAGCGCTTGGCGTCCGGGGCGCCGATATATTCGCGCTTGTCCTTCTTCTCCTCGATACGGATGATGTTGGTCGCCCGCTTGTAACCGGCAAGCAAATTCTTGCCGTCGTCGGTATCGAGAAATTTTCCGAGCGCCTCGACCCGGCGCACGATTATCAACAGGTCGTCCTGGCCCTCGAGCGCGAATACCGCGTCCACCAGATCATGCCGCGCGCCCTGCTCGCGCAATTGCACCTTCAGGCGGTCTGCAAAGAACGAGAGAAGGTCGGCGGATACACCGGAGATTTTTGCCAGGCGGAGCCGCAACGAATTGTCGAGCACAATGCGTATGACACCCAATGACGCGCGGCGAAGCGCATAAGGGTCTTTGCTGCCCGTCGGCTTCTCGTCGATCTTCCAGAAGCCCGTAAGCATATCGATCTTGTCGGCGAGCGCCACCGCGATTGACACCGGATCGGACGGCACAAGATCGTCCGGCCCTTTCGGTTTGTAGTGGTCCTCGCAGGCGTGCGCGACCGCCTCATCTTCATCTTGCGCTTCCGCGTAATAGCGGCCCATCAAGCCCTGCAATTCCGGGAATTCACCGACAACGTCGGTCAGCAGGTCAGCCTTGCAAAGTTGCGCGGCGCGCTCGGTCTTCGCGATGTCGGCGCCGACCAGGGGCGCCAGCTTGCCGGCAAGCGCCGCGATGCGTGCGATGCGCTCAGCCTGCGTGCCGAGCTTTTCATGGAAGACGATCTGCTCGAATTTCGGCAGACGATCTTCAAGGCGCGTCTTGAGGTCGGTCTGGTAGAAAAACTTCGCGTCGGACAGCCGTGCGCGAATCACCCGCTCGTTGCCGGCGACGATCGCCTTGCCGCCGTCCACAGCCTCCTCGTTCGCCACAAGAATGAACTTGTTGACGAGCTTTGCGGTCTGCGGGTCGCGCAGCACAAAGCATTTCTGGTTGTTGCGGATGGTGGCACGGATCACCTCGTCGGGGATCGCCAGAAACGCCTTGTCGAAACTACCCATCAGCGTCACCGGCCACTCGACAAGTCCGGCGACTTCGGCCAGGAGACCTTCATCTTCCACGAGATCGAAGCCTTGCGCGAAGGCAAGATTTTTCGCGTCGGCCAGGATGATGTCGGCGCGCCGCGCCGGATCGAGCACGACCTTGGCTTTTTCGAGCTTGGCCATGTAGTCGTCGAAGTGCCGCACCTTGAACGGCGCCGGCGCCATGAAACGGTGGCCGCGGGTTTCGTCGCCAGCCGCCAGGCCGTCCAAGCTGAAGCGCACGATGTCCGGCTCTTCCGTCTCAGGCCCGAAGGTCGCGATGATGGAATGCAGCGGACGCACCCAGTTCAACCGCCCGGAACCCCAACGCATCGACTTCGGCCACGGAAATGTTCGCACGACATCGGGGATCATCTCGGCGATGACGTCGATCGCCGCCCTGCCCTGCTTCTCGATCACCGCGACGTAGAAATCGCCCTTCTTATCCGGCTGCACCTTGGCATCTTTGACCGATTTGAGCCCAGCTGCCTTCAGAAATCCTGCAATCGCGTTTTCCGGAGCGCCGACGCGGGGGCCTTTCTTTTCTTCCTTGATGTCGGGCTGGCGTGCGGGGACGCCGTGCACTGACAGCGCAAGACGCCGCGGCGTCGCGAAGGCCTTGGCGCCCTCATAGACAAGACCCGCCGCCACCAGCCGATCGGTCACCAGCTTGCGCAGGTCCTCGGCCGCGCGCGCCTGCATGCGTGCCGGGATCTCTTCAGACAAAAATTCGAGCAACAGGTCGGGCATATTGGATGGAATTCGGTGTTCGCTTGCCTAGCAAGGGGGCCCGCGGCTGTCACGCGCGCCCGCGGGTTTTACCAGCCCCCTCCACCGCCGCCACCTCCGCCGCCGCCGGACCCGCCGCCCCCGCCAGAGAAGCCGGATGAGCCAGACGAGACCGGCACCGCGCTGGCGAGCGCACCGCTTACCCCCGCGATCGACGACGAAACCGAGCTGCCGAAACTGCTGCTCGACCAGTTGCCGCTTGAGCTCCAATTCGAATGGTAGTGGCTCATCGGGTCCGGGTCGCCGGGGTGAGCCCGGCGGAGCGCGGCGGCAAACGCATCGGACCAGGGTTTCTCAACGTCGAGCGCGACGGCATAGGGGAGCAGCGATTCGAACCGCTCCGCGGTGATCTCAGGCGCATTCAGGTTCAGGCGGTCAGACTCTGCCGTTTCAAGATAAAGCCGAAGGCCGGCAAGCTGGTCCATGATCGGGCGCCCGAGCGCGGTCGGCGCGCGCAGCAGATAGAAGAACAGGCCGTTCACCATCGTGAACGCGCCGACGAGCACAAAAGAGAATGGATAGTTTTCCACGTATGACCAAGCGGCGGGGAACGCATCGATCACCGTTTTCGGGGTTACTCCTTTCAAGATCGATTGGAAAATCGAGATGAAAATTAAAAGGAAGGCGATTGACATCACGCCACGAACCAGCGTGGCGAAGCTGATGCCCTGGAAAAATATTTGCACCACATGCACGCCCAATATACCGGCGACAAAGCCACCGATCGCGATGCCGAATAGAACTGCAATGTCCTGTTCCTGGAGTCCACCGAACACGACAATGGCGATCACGACAACGGCCGTCATCGCCACACCGGCAAGGACATAGCCGAGGTTGCGGCGGAAAAAGCGATTGCGGTTTTCTTTTTCGATGCTCTCAGTGAAGGTATCGCCGACCTTGGCGACCGACGTACCATGGTCACTGCTGATGACGGCAACGCCGCCCTGGCTTTTCACCCAGCCCAGGATCGCGCTCTCGCCGGCCGGCAGCTTGCTTACACTGCCGGGCGGATCCTTGCCGGCGGTCCTCAGGATCAATGAATCGCCGGTGTCGTCAAAGCGCAACAGGCCACGCACGGCAAGCGACAAGGCGGCCGCGGTGAAGGCGCGCCATTTGTCGCGGCTGAAGCCCCAGTCGTGGATATAGTTGGCGAGTGCCGGCGAAATATTAGGCGGCGGATGAAACAGCGGAATGATGGCGCCGCCCTTGGGATCGCGTCCGACCGCTTCCCACGCGGCGAAATAATAGCCGAGCACAACAAACAGACCGATGCTGCCGAAAATCCAGGCCCGGTTGTCGTAAAGCCGATACCAAAGCAGCTGCGATTCACTCGGGGGATTGACCGCGTCGGACGGAAGCTCGGCAACAACCGTCAGACCTTCGCCTGGCGCGAGCCGCCGCGTGGTCGCGACCATCAAGGCGCCGGACGTGTCGGTGGTCGCCCGCCAGTTACCCCCACGCGCGCCCAGCCGACCTGTATAAGCGGTCCAGCGGAGTGGCCTCGCTCCACCGGCAAGCTCGAGATTGTAGTTCACCGCCAAAATCGGGAAATTCCAGAAGTTTCCGGTGACGTTCCAGTTGAGTTCAGGCCTGCCGTCGAACCAGCGGATCTGCCGTCCCGTCCGGTAGCGAAAGACATACGTATGCTCGCCGCGCGGGACGTCGACGTCCTTGCTGCCGGCGTAGATACGAATGACGCCGTGCTGGCGCGTGGTGGAATATCTCTCCGGCCTGCCGTCGCGCTCGACGCCCAGCAACTTGAAGTCCACCTCACGCACCTTTCCGTCCGCATCTTTGAAGGTCAGCGGAAAATCGCGGTAGATGCCATGCCTGATCTCGCGCCCTTCCGCCTCGACTCGTATGGCCTCGGTGACGGTCAGTTCGCCATCCTTGGCAACGCGGACGGTTGAATCGAACGAGTGAATGACCTCCGCCGCAAAAGCAGTCGTGGCACCGCACAGCAGCAGGAGGAAAACAAGCAACGGCCGGCCCCGAAGGAGTTTCGACGCAACAGGCCGGAGCTGTCTCATCATGAGCGGCGTCCGTCAGCGGGACCGTCCGGGCAACGCGACCTGCGGCACATCGCGCTCGGCTGCGTCCGACAACTCGAAATAATCGCGCGGCCCGAACCCGAAGGTCCCGGCGACCAGATTGCCGGGAAACGACTGCACAAGAACATTCTGGTTTCGCACCGTCCCGTTGTAGTAACGGCGCGCCATCTGCAGCTCGTCCTCGAGGTTGCTCAGCTCGTGCTGCAATTCGAGGAAATTCGCACTGGCCTTGAGGGCGGGATAGTTCTCGGCCAGCGCGACGAGCTTGCCGATCGCGGTTGTCAAGGCGCGCTCAGCCTGCGCGCGGGCGGCAACGTCGTCGGACGGAACCTCGCGGGCGGCGTTGCGCAGTCGCGTCACCTCTTCGAGGACCGACCGCTCATGCGTGGCATAACCTTTGACGGACTCGACCAGGTTCGGAACGAGCTCGGAGCGCCGCTTGAGCTGGACATCGATGCCACTCCACGCCTCGTTTGCCATCTGGCGCGTGCGCACCAGGCTGTTGAAAATGATGATCGCGTACAGCACGACTGCCGCCGCGATAAAAACAATTGCCCAAAACAGCATGATCGCTCGGCGCCCCCGTGCCGGATCGAATAATTATAGCTGTCAATTGCAGGCGCCGACGTGTCCTCGCCGCGATGTGCACCGAAAATCTTACGATGCCCCGCCGCCCTCGGTCGCCAACCACGCCTCGCCGCACGCCTTGGCAAGCTCACGCACACGCAAGATGTAGCTCTGTCGCTCGGTGACCGAGATGACGCCGCGCGCATCGAGAAGATTGAAGACGTGGCTCGCCTTGATGCACTGGTCATAGGCCGGCAGCGCCATCAGGTGGCGCTCCTTCTTGCCGTTAGCCCAGCCGGCGTCGAGATATTTCTTGCAGGCGGCCTCCGCCATCTTGAACTGCTCGAACAGCATGGCGGTGTCGGCAAATTCGAAATTGTGCCGCGAATATTCCTGCTCAGCCTGCAGGAAGACGTCGCCATAGGTCACTTTCTTGTCGTCGTTGCGCCCGTTGAAGTTGAGCGCGAACACATTGTCGACGCCCTGCACGTACATCGCGAGCCGCTCGAGCCCGTAGGTGAGCTCGCCGGCGACCGGCGCGCATTCGAATCCTGCCACCTGCTGAAAGTACGTGAATTGCGACACCTCCATCCCGTCGCACCAGCATTCCCAGCCGAGTCCCCAGGCGCCGAGCGTGGGGCTTTCCCAGTCATCCTCGACAAAGCGGATGTCGTGGATCTTCGGGTCGATACCGATCGCCTTGAGCGAGTTGAGATAGAGATCCTGAATGTCCGGCGGCGACGGCTTCAGGATCACCTGGAACTGGTAGTAATGCTGAAGCCGGTTCGGATTTTCACCGTAGCGGCCGTCCTTCGGACGGCGCGAGGGCTGCACGTAAGCGGCGTTCCACGGTTTCGGGCCGAGCGCGCGCAACGTGGTCGCCGGGTGAAACGTGCCCGCTCCCACTTCCATGTCGTAGGGCTGTAGGATAACGCAGCCCCAGTTTGCCCAGTACTGCTGCAGCGCAAGAATGAGCCCCTGGAAAGACCGGGACGGGTCCAGGTTGTCTGTATGCGTGCGCTCGCTGGCACGAAGTTTGGCTTCAGCCATCGGATGGAAACTGATTCTTAAGCACAGGAAGAGATTCGACCCTAGAGGCGGCCCCAAAGGGGGTCAAGTCGAGTCGAGTTTACGTGCCGTTGAAGGGGTCACTGCTACCCACACGGTCCGAATGGGGGATCGTAGGGGAGACCGCTGTGGTCGAGTTTCAGATTATCGGGTGGGTGCTGATCGTGTTGTTCTTCACGGCCATGGTCGGCGGCCATCGTAGCATCACCAACCGCCATCTCGATTAGGCCGGCAGGGACTGCCGACCGTCAGAGCCGATACTCGCCGGTCATCGGATCGCGGCGCAAGGTCGGACGATTCTCCGCATCCGTAATCTTCGCCTTCACGCGCCTGGCCTGCTCGAGTTCCTCATTGATGCGGCGCGCTTCCTTCACAGCCCAATGCACGATCATCGCGCCGCCCAAGGCGGCGAGCGACCATTTCACAAAGGGCGACAACAGAAACGACGGCATGGCGAACTCCGGTCGACTACGACGGCGCAACGTCGGGCCTGAAGGCGGCAATTTCGGGGCAACTGCCCTGCGACCACGAGACAATAGCGCCTGCGGGACGTCAAGCTGGCAGGATAGCCGGCGAACGCGCTAAGCTTTCCCGGGGTTATTTCAGTAAGCGCCGCAACGGCCACCGCGACGAATGGCCGCCCGGCCCCGGGAGGATCCATGAGCAAACCTGCAAAGCCTGTTTTAGCAATCTCGATTCTGGCTGCGGCATTCTTTCTAGTATCGCCGTTGCTGTCTCAACCAAGTACGGCGGCGGACGCCTGGCCCAACCGTCCGGTGAGATTCATCATCACGCTTGGCCCGGGCAGCGGCGTCGACATCGGTGCGCGGCTCTTCGCCGACAAGCTTTCCGCAAAGTGGGGCCAGCCGGTCGTCGTCGAGAACCGGCCCGGCGGCGACGGCATGGTCGCCATCACCAGTTTCCTTCAGGCGCAAGACGATCATGTGTTGCTGGTTTCGCCGGTGAGCTCGTTCACCGCCCACCCCTATTTCCACGACAAACTCCCCTACGACCCGAAAGATCTCATTCCGATCGCTCGTATCTCGAAGACTGTGGTCGCGGTGAGCGTGGCAGCGTCGCTCAACGTCAACTCGCTCAAAGAGCTCGAGGCGCTTGCACGCGAGAAGCCAGGCCAGCTGAACTGGACGACCGCGACCGGCTTCACTGATTTCGTGTTCGCCGGTTACCTGCACTCGGTGGGGTTGAAGATGGCGAAGGTGCCATACAAGAATCCGGCAGGCGCCGCGACCGATCTCGCAGCCGGCGTGATTCAGGTTTACATGCCGGCCTACGCGATCGTGCGGCCGCAGGTGGAAGCCGGCAAAGTGAAAGTGCTCGCGGTTACCAATCGCGAGCGCGCGCCGGCCATTCCGGATATTCCGACCGCGGTCGAAGCGGGCTACCCGTCGCTGCAATTCGACGGGCTGGTCGGACTGTTCGGTCCGCCGGGGATTGCGGACGAGGTGCGCGCCAAGATCGCGACCGATGTCAAAGACGCAGCGGCCGATCCCGAACTCGTCAAGCGACTGACGGCTACAGGGCAAATCATGGCCCCGGGCAACGCCGCGGAGTTCGCGGCCTCGATTGCCGAGCAACGGGAACAGGTCGCCGCTGTCGCAAAATTGTTCGGAAACAAACCGGTTCAGTAAATTACAGGCCGTAACGGCCCCACATCGCGCGCACTTCCAGCGCCGATATCAGGTCGTCTGCGAAGCCGGGATAACGCGCAATCGCGTCGGCAAAATTGACGCCGGGTAACCGCCGCCCAAACAGCGAGCGTTCGGCGGAGATGAGCGGCGTGTAAACCTTTTCGCCAAAGCGCTCGCGCAAGATCGAACGCAGATCGCCCATGCGATCGGCCAGCCCGAGATCAATCGCTTTGTCCGCCGTCCAGAACTCTCCTGAAAACAGCGCCTTGTCTGAGCCATTGAGCTTGCCGCCGCGGCGTGTCTTCACAAGCGCGATGAAGCTCTCATGGATGTCTTTCTGAATCGCCTTTATGCGCTTCACATCGTCGGGCGTCTCGGGGAGGAACGGGTCGAGCATGACCTTGCGGTCGCCGGCCGTGTAAAGCCTGCGCTCGATGCCAAGCTTGTCCATCAATTTCGTAAAGCCAAACGTTCCGCCAACCACGCCGATAGAGCCGACGATCGAATATTGGTCGCAGATGATTTCGTCGGCCGCGCAGGCCAGCATGTAGCCGCCGGAAGCGCCGACATCTTCGACGAAAGCCAGCACCGGAATGTGCTTTTCATCAGCCAATTGCCGGATGCGGCGGTAGATCAGGTGCGATTGCGAGGGCGAGCCGCCCGGGGAGTTTATAACGATCGCCACGGCACGCGCACGCGGCGTTTCAAAGGCGCGCTCCAGTGTCCGGGCAACCGTCGACAAAAGGACCCCCGGCCGCAACGGCGTAACCACGCCGATGACGCCGCTGAACCGCACGACCGGTACAATGGGGATATCGCTGCGGAAGCGGCGCGGCACCAGCCGCGCGAGAAATTGAATCATGCGTCTACCTGGATTGTGCGGGGGACCACCCGAGGGAACCTGCCATACCACTCAGATAGGTAGCTGCCACCCATTTAGTCAAAGGCCTGTTGCGCGCGATGCAGGCGCGCACGAGCCCACCGTTTGCCAAAGGCCCGAGCGCATCAAATAGCGGCGACCTGCATCGAAAACGCCGGGTGTTGCCTATTTTTTAACTTTGGAATGCTTTTTGCACCGCGGTTGGCGTGAAACGCGTTGCGGCGCATTGAACAGGACGGCCCGATGGAGCCCAAGATCGCACTTTTCTTCCTTCTGATTGCCAGCGTTATTGGGCTTTCGCACCTGAACGATGAGGTTGTGGGCCGCATGCGCCGGCAGCTTGGCGAGAAGCGCTGGCGCGAAATTTTGCCGCGGCGGCGCAGAGTTTAGGCAACCTCAGGCTTCTGCAATCGGCAGTGTTTTTCCGTCGCGCATGATCGCCTCCGCAACGGGGGTTGGCCGGCCTGCTTCATCGTTGAGAACGAGTGGCGGATAGCTCTTCCGCGAAATACCGCCTCCTTTTTCGGCACGCACCAGCACGCGGATCGGAGCGGCATCCTCCCGGGGATGTACATGCAGCACCGCTATTGCGCCGAACACCGGTTGCAACGTTTCGATGACATCGTCCAAGGCGTCCGCGCGCCAGATCAGAACCAGCACGCCATTTGCCTTCAGAAGCCAGGCTGCGCTGTCGACCCAACGCTTGAGTAAGCCGGCCTCGCCGGAATGCGCCAACCGCCGGCCGGGATCGGGAGAGACATTGTGCCGGCGCGCGTCATGAAACGGTGGGTTCATCAGCACACGGTTGAAACTTTCCGGTGACAGGCCCACCGATTTCAGGCTCTCGGTGCTCTCTGCATCGACGCCAAACACCGTGACACGGTCTTCCAGCTTGTTGAGCCGCGCATTGTGTCTCGCCAACGCGCAAAGTGCCGGATCGACCTCAACCAGCGTCACCTTCATCCCCGGAGCGCGCGCGGCAATCGCAAAGGCGGCAGCGCCCACGCCGGCACCAAGTTCGATCGTGCGCTCGGTCGCACGCGCGCACGTGGCGGCAGCAAGCAGAATGGCGTCATGGCCTACGCGATGACCGCGCAGCGGCTGACGCACGCGTAACCTGCCGCCGAGAATGGCATCCTCGCTGGTTTCGCTATCAGCCGCCATCGGGACGCAACTCGTGGCCCAATCCAGCGTCCTCCAGAAGCTTGCGCGCGCGAAGCTCATGCTCCTCGGAGACAAGCACACGACGCGGCAGCACACCGAGCGAGCCCTCGAGCACGCTCATGTTCTGGTCAAAGACCAACGGACGGATGCCGGCGCTTTCCAGCAACGCGACCACCGCCGACACCAAAACTGCGTCATTCGTACGGATCAATTCACGCATGCAATTTCCGTGCGCCTCAGGGAACGGAATATCCGGCCGCTACGGGTGTTGTCTGTGTCGCAGCCACGGCGCCTTTTTGCCCACTGCACCTCGCATCAAATTTGCGGTAGGAGCCAATCTACCGCACTTGCCGCATGAGCATAGCGTTTCTATGCTCACTTTTTCTCACTGCCGGGAGATGTGTTTTGGCCGTCGTCCTTCCCTTTGAAAGCCCAAACCCGGCTTCGCTCAATCGCCTTGTCGAACTGGTGGCGCCGGACATGGACCGTGTCAACGCAACAATCCTGGCCCGTACCGGCTCTGAAGTCGCGATGATCCCGGAGGTGGCCAACCATCTTATTGCCTCCGGAGGCAAACGGTTGCGTCCAATGCTGACCCTCGCCATGGCAAGGCTCGCAGGCTACGCCGGCGACGGCCATATCAAGCTCGCTGCAGCGGTCGAATTTATGCACACGGCGACACTGCTGCACGACGACGTTGTCGATGAAAGCAGCATGCGGCGCGGCAAAGTCGCCGCCCGAATGCTGTGGGGCAACGAAGCGAGCGTGCTGGTGGGTGATTTTCTTCTCGGCCAGGCATTCAAGATGATGGTCGACGTCGCCGACCTGCACGCGCTCGAAATTCTCTCGTCGGCGGCCGCTGTGATTGCGGAAGGCGAAGTGATGCAGCTCGGCACGGCCAAGAACACGGCCACCAACGAAGACGAGTACCTGTCCGTTATCCGCGCCAAGACCGCCGAGCTTTTCGCAGCCGCCTGCGAAGTCGGGCCGGCGCTGGCCGCAAAGGAAAAGGCCGAATTGGCGGCTTGCCGGTCGTATGGGATGAACCTCGGCATCGCATTTCAGCTCATCGACGATGCGCTGGATTACGGTGGCAAGTCGGCCAAGCTCGGCAAAAACGTCGGCGACGACTTCCGCGAGGGCAAGATTACGTTGCCGGTTGTCCTGTCGTTTCGCCGCGGCACCGAAAGCGAGCGCAAGTTCTGGAATCGGACCTTGGGTGACGGCGACATCCGTGACGGCGATCTCGACCAGGCCCTTTCATTGATGGCAAAGCATCACGCGATCGAGGATACGGTCGGACGCGCCCGGCACTATGGAGCAATTGCCACCGACGCGCTCGCCTTGGTCCCGCCGTCGGACATCAAGTCGGCATTGGAAGAAGCGGTCGCGTTCTGCATCGGCCGCGCGCACTGACGCGCCGCCTTTTTCTATAGCGGCGAATATCCTGTCGCCGGATCACGCATCAACTGCAGCCGGATGTTGGGGTCGGGATCCTGGCCGATGTATCTGCCGTAGTTATAGACGGGTGGTGCGCACCCATTGGGCTGCGGCGCGCGTTGCCCAGGGATCAGAAAATTCCACGAAAAGTCTTGCGGACGATCGACGCATTGCGACCGGGTTTTGGATTTTGTCCGGGCCAATGCAGGATCGGCTACAACGATCACGAGCGCCGCAAGCAAAACAACCGCGCAATAAGGTCTCATGGTGCACCCCGCATGCCGCCGGTGACTGTCGGAAAGCCGGCGGATTGCCAACCGTTTCCCGCAAAACCGGCGAATTCATGTTTTCCCCGGCACGGCTCCGATCGCGGCCGCTTGAACCCACCAATTCTTACGCTCGCCTGCGACTCGTTGCGCCGCCGCAGCCGCCTCTTCGCGCGAGCCGAACAGCGCAAAGCATGTCGCACCCGATCCGGACATCCTCGCAAGCACACTCCCTGACGCGCTGCGAAGGGCCGCCAAGACTTCTCCAACGACCGGCGCGCATGCGGTTGCCGCGACGGTCAAGTCGTTGTCCTGCTGTTTGAGAAGTTCGATCAATGGACCGGTTTTCGTCGGCACGCCGGCAAGGCTGGGCCCTGGGTGTGCACCCTTGAATTTTCCGAATACCTCGCGCGTGACAAGTGCAATGCCTGGGTTCACCAGGACCGCCGGGATGGGCAGCAGATCGAGCGGCGGCGACAGCACTTCGCCGATCCCGCGCATGACGCGCGGCCGTGAATCCAGGCAGACCGGCACGTCGGCGCCGACAGACTGCGCCGCAGCCATGAGGCGAGAATCGTCGAGCGCAATTCCGTTTGCTCTCGCCAACAGCCTGAGCGCTGCCGCGGCGTCCGCCGAGCCACCGCCAATGCCCGCGGCGACCGGAAGATTTTTTTTAAGGCGAAACCGCCCGCCGTTCAGGCCAGGGATACGCCGGCGCAGTTCGACGACCGACTTGAGCACGAGGTTGTCATCAACCGGACCGCTCTTGCCTGCGAACGGCCCGGACATCTCGAGGCTGTCGGCCGAGCCTGGCTCAAGCGTCAGCGCGTCTGCTACGTCCGCGAAGGCGACCAGGCTTTCAAGCTCGTGATAGCCGTCGGCACGCCGGCCGAGTACGCGCAGACTAAGGTTGATTTTGGCAAATGCCTTTTCGGACAGCGGCGCGCTCACGCGAAAAGCCTTTCGCTGCGCATCAACTAGCCGCCGTCGCCACTCTTCTTGCCGGCTTTTGCCTGCGAGGACGTTTCTTCGGGCAGGCCGTCCTTCAGTTTTTCCTCGATCTTCGGAAGCTCTTCGGGGTCCGGCTTGAGGTCACGTGCATGTGCCCACTGGAATTTGGCCTCGAGCACGCGGCCGACCCGCCAGTACGCGTCACCCAGATGGTCGTTGATGGTCGGGTCTTCCGGCTTGAGTTCTATGGCGCGCTCGAGCTGCTTGGTCGCTTCCTCGTAGTTGCCGATCCGATAGTAAGCCCAGCCGAGGGAGTCGACGATGTAGCCGTCGTCCGGACGCTGCTGCACGGCCTTCTTGATCATTTCCATTCCCTCGTCCAGGTTCACGCCCTGGTCGATCCAGGAATAGCCGAGATAGTTGAGAACGTGCGGCTGATCGGGGTACAGCTGGAGCGCCTTCTTGAGATCGGCTTCCGCCTTCGGCCACTGCTTTGACCGCTCGTTGCAGATGCCGCGGAAATAGAAGATCAGCCAGTTGGCGCGCTGCGGATTCTTCAGCGTGTTGACGCCCTTGCCGTAGATGTCGGCGCACTCGGCGAATTCCTTGCGCGCGCGCATCACATTGCCGAGCGCCATGATGGCTTCGAGATCGCTCGGCTG
>DATBTA010000100.1:0-10163 GCA_036559505.1 Pseudolabrys sp.
CGCGAGGTGCGGGAGCAGCTTTATACTAAACGCTTCGAATCAGAGTCGAAAAAATTTCTCGAGGAAATTCGCAAGTCGGCGATGATCGAATACAAGAAACAGAAATGAGCGAACCGGGCGGCCTTCCACTGGCGCTGACGCTGGGCGAGCCGGCAGGCATCGGCCCTGAATTGACAATCAGGATTTGGCGACGCCGTGAGGAGCTTCGGCTGCCGCCTTTTTATCTTGTGGGGGACCCGGACTTTGTCCGCAATCGTGCGCGCCAGCTCGGAACCGAGATCGCCTCGAGCATCGTAACTCCGGCACAAGCGGCGGAAGTATTCCCCCGCGCTTTGCCAATCGTACCGCTTCAAATGCCTGTGACGGCCGCGCCTGGAAAACCGGATGGATCGAGCGCGCCAGCCGCTATCGCTTCTATCCGGCGGGCTGTCTCCGACGTGCTCGCGGGTCAGGCGGCGGGGATCATCACCAATCCGGTCGCAAAGAACGTGCTTTATCGATCGGGTTTCGCCGAGCCGGGGCACACGGAGTTTCTTGCCAAACTGGTAGAGGAAGCGACCGGAAAAGCCAGCCGCCCTGTGATGATGCTTTGGTCGCCGGAGCTTGCCGTCGTGCCGGTGACGATCCACTTGCCGCTCAAGGATGTTGTTTCAAGACTGACCTTCGAGCTGGTGGTCGAGACCGGACGCATCACCGCGCACGATCTGACCAAGCGTTTCGGCATTCTGCGCCCGCGTCTCGCAGTCGCCGGACTTAACCCGCATGCCGGCGAAAATGGCGCACTTGGTGAGGAAGATGCTGCAATTGTCTCGCCGGCCGTCGAACGTCTACGCACCGAAGGGATCGATGCTGTTGGCCCGCTTCCCGCCGACACACTCTTTCACGAACGGGCGCGCGCGACCTACGATGTCGCTCTCTGCATGTATCACGACCAGGCGCTGATCCCCATCAAGACGCTGGCATTCGATCATGCCGTCAACGTTACGCTCGGCTTGCCGTTCGTGCGCACATCCCCCGACCACGGCACGGCCTTCGACATTGCAGGCAAAGGCACCGCTGACCCTTCCAGCTTGGTCGCCGCGATATCGCTTGCCGCACGCCTTTCGGCGACCGCACCGGCCCTGGTTCCGGCTAAATAATGGCACAACTCGATGACCTGCCTCCGCTGCGGGAGGTCATCCGCAAGCATGGCCTGACGCCGAAAAAATCTCTCGGTCAAAACTTCCTGTTCGACCTCAACCTGACCGCCCGTATCGCTCGCGCTGCCGAGCCGCTTGAAAACATCACGGTGGTCGAAATCGGCCCAGGCCCAGGCGGCCTTACGCGCGCACTTTTGGCATTTGGAGCGCGGCGCGTTATTGCAATCGAGCGAGACCCGCGTGCAATCGATGCGCTTGCAGAGATCTCCGCACGGTATCCCGGGCGTCTCGAAATCGTTGCGGGTGATGCGCTCGAAATCGATCCGCGCGAGCAGCTTGGTCCCGAACGTGCTCGGATCGTTGCAAACCTTCCCTACAATATTGCAACACCTCTTCTTGTCGGATGGCTCACCGCAGAGCCATGGCCGCCATGGTACGATTCTCTTGTCCTGATGTTCCAGCGCGAAGTAGCAGAACGAATTGTCGCGAAGCCAGGCAGCAAATCCTACAGCCGGCTGTCGGTGCTTGCGGGATGGCGCAGCGAGGCAAAGATCCTTTTCGACGTGGCTCGATCGGCTTTTGTGCCTCCGCCGAAGGTCACATCGTCGGTGGTACGATTGACGCCAAGACCAGTGCTGGCGCAATGCGATGCGATTGCGCTGCAACGGGTGACCGAGGCGGCTTTCGGCCAGCGGCGGAAGATGTTACGGCAAAGCTTGAAGACGTTAGGTGTCGATGCGAACTCCTTGCTCGAGAAAGCAGCGATAGATCCGACCGCACGAGCCGAAGAGATTCCGGTCGATGGTTTCGTCGCCATGGCAAATATTTTTGCTGGGCAGACCCATGGCCGCGTGTAAGGTCTGCGGATGCAAATTCATCGCCAATCGTTAAGCGCCTACGGTACCCCTCTGTGCGAGACCATCGTCGAAGCACCACGGCCACAGGGCACCGAAATCCTTGTGCGGATCGAGCGTTGTGGGGTCTGTCATTCCGATCTGCACATGCAGGATGGATACTTTCTGCTCGGCGACGGCAAGAAGCTCGACGTACAGGCGGGGCGCACTCTGCCCTTCACACTGGGGCACGAGATCGCGGGGCTTGTTGAAAGCACAGGCCCCGATGCAGACGTGAAGCCCCGCACCAAGGTCGCGGTCTATCCGTGGATCGGTTGCGGGCGTTGCGCGGCGTGCCGTGTGGGTGATGAGAATATCTGCACCGCGCCGCGCCATCTCGGCGTCACGGTTGATGGTGGCTTTGCTACTCACGTACTCGTGCCACACTCACGTTACCTCATTGATTACGCGCCACTGACGCCCGGCTATGCTGGCGCCTTGATGTGCTCGGGACTCACCGCTTATGCCGCGCTCAAACGGCTCGCCGATCGCGCACAACGCGCGCCACTCTTGCTGGTTGGACTGGGCGGAGTTGGCCTGATGGGCCTTGCCCTGGCGCGTGCAATGTATGGCACGGCGCCCTTCGTTGCCGATATCGACGGCAAAAAGCGCGATGCCGCGCTGGCTGCGGGTGCGGCTCAAGCCTTCGATCCATCGGACCCGAACGCCCGCAAGACCCTTCTCAAAACAAGCGGCGGCATCTATGCCGCGTGCGACTTTGCCGGGTCGGACGCATCCCTGAATTTTGCGACCGGCGTGCTGGCCAAGGGCGGAAAAGTCATCGTCACCGGGTTGATTGGTGGCGCCTATTCGACGGCCGTGGCCATGTTTCCGCTAAAAGCGATGACGATCGAAGGGACTACAACCGGCACGCTGTCCGAGGCGCGTGAATTGATCGAGCTCGTGCGCGCCAAGAACATCAAACCGCCCCCAATTGCGGAGCGGCCGCTCGCCCAGGCCTCTGCCACCCTGGACGACCTCCGGGCCGGAAAAATCGTCGGCCGCGTCGTCCTGGCGGCTTAGATTTTTGCCTGCAGGCTTCGGACAAAATCCGATAACCCCGGTTGACGTTCGCGCTTGAGCCGTTCAGCAGCCAGGATCGCCGACACTTCGGCAAAGGCCAGCGCTAAGTCCCGATTGATGACGACGTAATCGTACTCGGCCCAATGACTCATCTCATCGGCTGCCTTGGCCATCCGACGATGGATGGTTTCGTAGTCGTCTTGTGCGCGTTCACGCAGACGGCGCTCCAGCTCCGGAATCGAAGGCGGTAGTACGAAGACGCTGACCAGATCGGTTCGCGCCTTTTCGCGGAGCTGCTGCGTGCCTTGCCAATCGATGTCAAATAACACGTCACGCCCGTCGGCCAATGCATCCATGACCGGTTTTGTGGGCGTGCCGTAGTAGTTGTCGAAGACTTCGGCCCACTCGAGCAACTCATTCTTCTCGACGAGCGCATCAAATTGCCGCCGATCGATGAAGCGGTAGTCCCGCCCGTCTTTTTCGCCGGGACGCATCTTTCGTGTCGTGACCGACACGGACAACATGACGTTTTTGTCTTCGTCGAGCAGCCTGCGCGACAATGTGGTCTTACCCGCTCCCGACGGCGAAGAAAGAACCAGCATCAGGCCCCGCCGGGCAACCCTGTCCCCCTTTTCCCGACCCGCCATCGCGTGATTACTCCAAGTTCTGCACCTGCTCGCGGAACTGCTCGACTACGCCTTTGAGTTCAAGGCCAATGTTCGTGAGATCAAGATCGTTGGCCTTGGCGGTCAGCGTATTTGATTCGCGGTGCAATTCCTGCGCCAGAAAGTCGAGCTTCCGGCCGATCGCGCCACCGTCCTTCAAGAGCTTCTTCGCCTGCGCAACATGCGAAACAAGACGGTCGAGCTCCTCGCGGATATCGGCTTTGGCAGCAAGCAGGACGGCCTCTTGGTAGAGCCGATCCGAATCAAAACGCTCGGAAGCCTGGAGCAACGCTGCCACTTGTTCGGCAAGACGCGCCTTGATTGCTTCAGGCTTGCGTCCCGGGGCGCTCTCGGCTCGTGCGGAGAGCACTGCGATTTCATCGAGCCGCCGCGATAGCAGGCCTCCTAGAGTTTTACCTTCTGCCTGCCGCATGTGGACCAATGCCGCCAACGCTTCTTCGAAACCGGAGATAATTGCCGTCTCGGCGGCACGATGGTCCTCCTCGCTTTCGTCCTCTTCAGTAACTTCAATCACACCCTTGAGCGACAGGATGCCGTCGAGAGTTGGCGGTGCTGCCTGCACTTTTCCCGAAAGGCCCTTGAGCGCTGAAAGGACTGCGCCGAGGACAGGCTCGTTCACCTTCACAGTCGGTTGCGTGCCTTTGCGCTCAACGGTGAGGTTGGCATAGACCGTGCCTCGCGAGAGTTTTTCCGTGCCTCGGGCGCGCGATGGCACTTCCACTGCATCCCAACCAGCCGGAAGACGAAATCGCAGGTCCAAGCCTTTGGCGTTTACAGATTTGATCTCCCACGCCCACGCATAAGCGCCGGCTACGCCATGACTTCGAGCAAAACCGGTCATGCTCGACAGAGCCATGGCTTCAGGGTCTCGCGTTGATACTTTCTCGAAAGTGTTACGACCTTAGCCGCGCGAACCACGCGTCACAAGGGCGAGCCGTTCATTGCCGGCCGTTCTGGTTGCCGTTGGCATGCTCTAAGCCTCGCAAGCGCGCAACGTTCTTCTGGTGTTCGGTGTAATTGTCCGAGAACAAGTGGCCGCCGCTACCGTCGGCAACGAAATAGATCTCCTTGGTGCGCGCCGGACTCGCCGCAGCTTCCAATGAGGCTCGTCCTGGATTGGCGATCGGTCCCGGCGGCAGACCGTCGATGACATACGTGTTGTAGGGCGTCGGTTGCTCGATTTCGTTCTTCTGAATTGGGCGGCCGAGCGAGCCCTTCCCGCCCGTCAAACCATAAATAATCGTGGGATCCGACTGCAGTCGCATTTTGGTCTTGAGGCGATTCACAAACACTGCCGCCACTCGCGTTCGCTCGTCAGGTCGCCCGGTCTCCTTTTCCACAATCGACGCAAGCGTCACCAACTGCTCCGGCGTCTTGACGGGCAGATCCGGCATCCGATGTTCCCAGACGTCTTGCAACACACGCCGATGCGCTTGCTGCATACGCTGAATAATCTGCTCGCGCGTCATCCCCCTCGTGAACCGGTACGTTTCAGGCAACAGCGTACCCTCGCGTGGAATCTCTTTAATTTGCCCTGTGAGCGCCGTGTTCTCGAGAAGCCGCGCGACAATCTGCTCGGACGTCAACCCTTCGGGGACAGTGAAGGCATGCTGTACCACTTTGGCTTCAAGGATTGTGTCGACTACGTCGGCAACGCTCGCATGTTTACTGAACTGATATTCGCCGTATTTGAGCTCACCGCGCGCTTTAAGGGCGATAACCCCACCCATGAAAATGTAAGGCTGGTCGATCACTCCTTCGCGCTGCAGTACGTCGGCGATATCGCGGATTCCCAGCCCGCGCGGAATATTGACCACCTTGTCGTCGGCCAGCGGACCCGCGGCATCGAATCGCTGCTTCCCGAAAAACAGCGCGGCGCCGACCGCAACCGAAATCACGATCAAAACTGTAAAGATTGCATTCCCGACTACGATGACCGGGTGACGCGCGCGACTGGAGCGGCGGCTCGGCATTGGCACACGTTCCGGCTCGAGCGCGGCGCGCGGGCTACGCGGCACTGCCGGCTTTGCAGCCGACATGCCGTTGCCACTCCCTCCCGGCGACAAATCGGAATTCACCTGGTTCGCTCCACTAGTCACCACCGCCGTTCTCGCCGACAAAACACCAGCGCATGCCGCACGTTAGAAAAAATTATGGCGAAAGCTGGGGGACCCTGTCGATGCTTTTTTTAGTTGGCGTACCGGCGGACAATCAGGGAGGCGTTTGTTCCGCCGAAGCCAAAAGAGTTCGAAAGCGCCGTATCGACCTCCCGCTTGCGCATTTGGTGGGGCACCAAATCGATCGGGGTCTCGACCGACGGGTTGTCGAGATTGATCGTCGGCGGGACAACCCGATCGCGGATTGCGAGAATTGAGAATATTGCTTCCACCGCACCCGCAGCACCGAGCAAATGGCCGATACACGATTTGGTCGAGGACATCGAAATATGGCCAGCTGAGTTACCGACCAGTTTTTGCACTGCACCGAGCTCGATCTCATCGCCCAACGGTGTCGAGGTGCCATGGGCATTGATGTAGTCGATGTCACTCGCGGAGATACCGGCGCGACGGATCGCCGCGCTCATGCAGCGCAGTGCGCCATCGCCGTCCGGCGCCGGCGCGGTGATGTGATAGGCGTCGCCGGACAGCCCGTATCCGATCAGTTCCGCATAAATCTTGGCCCCGCGCGCCTTTGCGTGTTCGAGCGATTCCAATACAACGACGCCGGCTCCTTCGCCCATCACGAAGCCGTCGCGATCTTTGTCATAAGGCCGTGAAGCGCGCGTCGGGTCATCGTTGAAATTGGTCGAAAGCGCGCGCAACGCGGAAAATCCGGCGAGCGAAATGCGGTTGACCGGCGATTCCGCGCCGCCCGCCACCATCACCTCGGCGTCACCAAGCGCGATAAGCCTCGCTGCATCTCCGATTGCGTGAGCGCCAGTCGAGCAGGCTGTGACGACCGCATGGTTGGGGCCCTTTAGCCCGAATGCTATCGACACGAAACCAGACGCAAGATTGATGATGCGACCGGGGATAAAAAACGGCGACACTCGGCGGGGGCCGCGTTCGTGAAGAGCCAGCGCCGTTTCGGCTATTCCTTCGATACCGCCGATGCCTGATCCGATTAGTACGCCGGTCGTAGTCTGCTCTTCATAGCTCTTTGGGTGCCACCCTGCATCGTCGAGGGCCTGACGCGCCGCGCACATCGCAAAGACAATAAAGTCATCGACCTTGCGCTGCTCCTTCGGCTCCATCCACTGGTCGGCATTGTAGGTTGCGCCCGCACCGTCGCCCCGCGGGATGACGCAGGCGATCTTGCACGCAATGTCGGAAACATCGAAGGCGTCGATCTTCTTCGCGCCGCTTTCACCCTTGAGCAGCCGGGTCCAGGTTGCCTCAACACCGCAACCAAGCGGCGTCACCATCCCCATTCCGGTAACGACGACACGTCTCATGGCCGGCTCCGAGCGCACCTATTGCCACCGTCGCACTGCAGACGGCCCGAAGCCATAGATGAGCGAAGCAATCGAGCAGCCGCGCAGGACGCGCTCAGCTTTTGGCGTTCTTTTCAAGAAATTTAACCGCGTCGCCAACGGTCAGAATGGTTTCAGCGGCATCGTCGGGGATCTCGCAGCCAAATTCTTCTTCGAAGGCCATAACGAGCTCAACCGTGTCGAGGCTGTCGGCGCCAAGATCATCGATAAAGCTGGCTTGATCGTTCACCTTGTCGGGTTCTACGCCCAGGTGCTCCACGACGATCTTTTTCACCCGCTCGCCAATGTCACTCATCGTTCCAACCTCGTGCTTTATGAATTGGGCTGCGCGCCAACCTCAGTTCGCAACCATCGCGATACGGCCTCGTCGTGGTTGACGGTGATGAGACGATCCCCAATTGCGGAACACTATTCCGCACTTAGCCGCCCCAGCCGGGCCGAAAGTCGGTTACCATACTTCAAATCCATTGACTAGCGCGTGCCGGAGGAGCGAGCAACCCCCGAAAACCGCGCATATCCACCGCCGCCAGCGCGAACATCGGTCCCCGACTTTTAGGGCGCGCGCTATATCATAGCCATCCCGCCGTTGACATGGATGGTTTGACCGTTGACGTAGGCGGCCTCATTCGAGGCGAGAAAGACAGCAGCGGCGGCTACATCGTCCGGAGTGCCAAGCTTGGCGGCTGGGATGCGGGCAAGGATTGTTTCGCGCTGCTTCTCATTGAGCTTGTCTGTCATGGCGGAGGCGATGAGGCCGGGCGCTATGCAGTTGGCCGTGATGTTTCGCTTGGCATACTCGGCCGCCACCGACTTGATCATTCCGACCATGCCGGCTTTGGAAGCCGTGTAGTTGCTCTGCCCTGGATTGCCGGTAAAGCCGACCACCGAAGAGATGCCGATCACGCGGCCCCAGCGCCGACGCATCATGCGTGACACTGCGGCGCGGGCCAGCCGGAACGTGGCGGTCAGATTGACGGCGATCACGTTGTCCCAATCCTCGTCCCGCAACTGGACGAAAAGGTTGTCGCGGTTGACGCCAGCATTCGCGACCAAAATATCGAGCTTTTCCATTTTCTCTTCAGCGCTAGGCACCAGCGCCTCTACGGCATCCTTGTCCGCAAGATCGCAAGGAAGCACAAACACGCGATTGCCGAGCACGCCCGCCAGACCGTCGAGCGCTTCCTTGCGCGTCCCGGAAATTGCAACCGTCGCACCTTGGGCATGGAGCGCGCGCGCGATCGCGCCGCCAATCGCCCCGCTAGCACCTGTCACCAGGGCAGTCTTGCCGTTTAAATCGAACATCATGGGTTCCTCCCCGCCTTGAAGGCGGCGACATCCTCAGGACTTCCGATCGCAGCCGTCGTGGTACCGTCGGCAAGACGCTTGATCAGCCCGCTCAATACTTTCCCGGCGCCGACCTCATAAAAACTTGAAACGCCTGCGCCCGCCATGAACACAACGGACTCACGCCAGCGAACCGTTCCGGTCACCTGCGCGACGAGAGCGCGCACGATTTCGCCGGGCTCGCGGATCGGCTTCGCCAGCACGTTGGCGATCACGGGGACGGCGGGCGGCTTGACCGTCGTTTTCGCGAGCGCTTCAGCCATCACGTCGGCCGCCGGCTGCATCAGAGCGCAATGGAAGGGTGCGGACACAGGCAACAGCATCGCACGCTTTGCCCCTTTTGTTTTTGCGATTTCTACCGCGCGTTCGACGGCTGCCTTGTTTCCCGAAACCACCACTTGGCCGGCGCCGTTGTCGTTCGCCGCCTGGCAGACCTCGCCCTGCGCGGCTTCGGCCGCCACGGCGGCGGCGGCGTCGAACTCAAGTCCGATAAGCGCTGCCATCGCGCCGACACCAACCGGGACGGCCTTCTGCATGGCCTGGCCCCGCGTCCGCAGGAGACGCGCGGCATCTGCCACGGTGAAGGCGCCGCCCGCGGCCAGCGCGGAATATTCACCGAGCGAATGACCGGCGACAAACTGGACGTCGCGCGCAAGGTCCAGTCCCGCTTCGGCCTCGAGTACACGCAAGACAGCGAGCGAGACAGCCATGAGGGCCGGCTGGGCATTTTCCGTAAGCGTCAACGTATCGGCTGGACCCTCGAAGATGATGGTGCTGAGCTTGCTACCAAGCGCTTCGTCAACCTCTTCGAAAATCCGCTGCGCAGGGGTGAAATTTGACGCGAGGGCCTTGCCCATCCCTACGGCTTGGCTGCCCTGCCCCGGAAATACGAAAGCGATCGCCATCTTTGCCCATATTCAATTTGTCGTAGAAATCGCGCCGAAAGACACCGCGATAGGCGTTGTGTCAAGTCGAACGAACCGGCGAAGAAGTCGGCGCCAGCGATCCGAGATTTTGCGTTGAACAGAGGACAAACCCCGGCACTTTGGGCCGGGGTTTGTAACGCGTTTAACTCTGCAGGCAGATACCGCCTAATGGAAACGGTAATTAACACCGACACGGGCAATGTGGTCGGTAACGTGGGTGTTCCAACTGTAGGTGCCGAGAACAATGTCCGTGCCGGACGCACCTATGTGTCCAAAGTCGATGTAGAGGTATTCAACCTTCCAGGTCCAATCGCGCGTGTTTGGGATTGCACCTTCGACGCCCGCACCGGCGGTCCACCCAAATCTGTTTTTCGTTGCGTCGACCGAGGACGCGTTGGTGGCAGACACACCGCCAAGTGCCACCGTCAGCGATTGCGTTGAGCTCGTTTCGATCCTGCCGTACGCCAAGCCGCCAGTCCCGTACAAAAGGACCGTCGGCGTTACAAGATAGCCCACGCGACCACGTACGGTGCCAAACCATTTGATTTTCGCTTCGAGCGTCTGATTGGCGGTCGCTGTGAGGGTGTTTTCGTTAACATCTATAGAGAAGATTAGTGGGGCTCTATATTCGCGTCACCGCTAACGGCCGGTTTGCCTTG
>DATBTA010000101.1:0-8768 GCA_036559505.1 Pseudolabrys sp.
TGCTGGTGAAGTGCCATCGTCTCGGCTGGCGGATCGGCGAGGTGCCGGCCCGCTGGTTCGAGCGGGCGCACGGAGCCAGCCGGTTTCAGGTGGTCAAGTGGTTGCCGGATTACCTGCGCTGGTATCGCTACGCTTTTGCCACGAGCTATCTCCGCCGGCCGGCGGAAACCGTTCGCCGCCAGCCTGTGACCTGATTGGGGGCACCAGCAATGTCCTGGCCGAGGATCGTAAGCCGCCGCACGACGCGCGTTTCACCGTGGGTGGAAATCATCGAGCGCGGCGTCGAGTTAAATGCGGGCGGCGCTCCCGAGCTGTATCACGCCATCGCCCAACGCGATTATGTCGCGATCGTCGCGCGCACGCCGGACCGAACGTTTCCGATTGTCCGCCAGTTCCGGCCCGCTTTGGAGAAGTTCACCTGGGAATTGCCCGCGGGCACGGTCGAACAAGGCGAGCCGCCTGAGGATTCATGCCGTCGTGAGCTGCTTGAGGAAACGGGCTATCCGGCGCGCACGATCCATGCGCTCGGCAGCTACGCGCCATGCACCGCGCGCTTGTCGAACACCATCCATTCATTCTTTGTGGAGACTGATCCACGCTCGGGGAGCGCGGAAGAAGGCATCGAGGTCAAGGTCGTCACGCCGCATGAACTCGCTTCACTCATTCTTTCGGGGGATTTCACGTTGCAACTTCATGTCGGCGCGCTGCTGCTTGCGGCTTTGCGAGGGCATCTCGACATTGCAGCGTTCCGGTAGGCCCGGCTTCCATCGGCAATATCCAACTTTGGAATGCGACGAATCTCGCCTCGACAAATACCCTGGAACCCTTCTAAAAGTAGCCTGCGCGGGGGCCAGAAAGTAATAAGACATGGACTACAAGGGTTATTTCGCGTCAGCCTTGGGCAAATTGCGGGACGAGCGGCGCTACCGGGTCTTTGCTGATCTCGAGCGCGTCGCAGGCCGTTTTCCGCACGCGATCTGGCACTCCCCGCAAGGCCAGCGCGACGTCGTGATCTGGTGCTCGAACGATTACCTCGGCATGGCTCAGCACCCGAAGGTGATCGGCGCCATGGTCGAGGCCGCAACCCGCATGGGCACCGGCGCGGGAGGCACGCGTAACATCGCCGGCACCAACCATCCGCTGGTCGAGCTCGAGCGTGAGCTCGCGGACCTGCACAACAAGCCAGCCGCCCTTGTGTTCACATCCGGCTATGTCTCGAACGAGACCGGCATCTCAACGATTGCAAAACTGTTGCCGAACTGCCTGATCCTGTCCGACGCGCTCAACCATAATTCCATGATCGAAGGCGTCCGTCAGTCCGGCAGCGAGAAGAAAATCTGGCGCCATAACGATCTTCAGCATCTCGAGGAGCTGCTCAAGACTGCCGATCCGGCGCGCCCGAAGCTCGTCGTCTTCGAGAGCCTGTACTCCATGGACGGCGATATTGCGCCGGTGCATGCGATCTGCGACCTCGCCAAGCGCTACAACGCGATGACTTACTGCGACGAAGTGCACGCGGTCGGTATGTACGGACCACGCGGCGGGGGCATCTGCGAGCGCGACAACGCAATGGGACGTGTCGACGTGATCGAGGGTACGCTCGCGAAGGCGTTCGGCTGCCTCGGCGGCTACATCGCAACCAGTGAGGACGTGGTCGACGCGGTACGCTCCTATGCGCCGGGCTTCATCTTCACCACGGCGCTGCCGCCCGCGATCTGCGCCGCGGCCTCCGCAGCAATCCGTCATCTCAAGGCGTCAAGCTGGGAGCGCGAGCGCCATCAGGAACGCGCCGCCCGCGTAAAAGCAGTGCTCAATGCAGCGGGCCTGCCGGTGATGCCGAGCACAACACATATCGTGCCGGTTCTCGTCGGCGACCCCGAGAAGTGCAAGGCGGCAAGCGATCTGCTGCTTGCCGAGCATGGCGTCTATATCCAGCCGATCAACTATCCGACCGTGCCGCGCGGCATGGAACGCCTGCGCATTACGCCATCGCCGTATCACGACGACGTACTGGTCGATACGCTTGCCGAAGCGCTGGTCGACGTCTGGGATCGCCTCGGATTGCGCCGGGGCAAGCAGGCGGCCGCAGCGGAATAAATCCACACTACTTATCAATCCTGGAATGGCGGCGGCTTTATCGGACGTTTCGCGCTTTCACCTATCGCCTTTTGCGCGCGCGCGCTGTAGCGCGCCAGCAGCGGCATGGTCAACGACACGAAAAAGATGCGCGTGAGGTGGTGCGCGCCGACGTAGACGGGATCGAGGCTGAGCGCCAGCGCCAGCAGCATCATGGCGTCGACCGATCCCGGCGCAAAGGCGATCATCACCTCGGCGACGCGTAACGACAGCAGGCTGATAAGGATCGCCGCGAAAACCGCGGAAATCGCGACCGCCACCGCAAACGAGCCGAAAGCGGCGGCGACAAAGTTCAGCAGCATCCGCGGCGACGTATTGGCAAAGCGCGAGCCGGTAATCGCGCCCATCGCGACCATCGCCGTGTTTGCAACCCACCACGGCATCACCGCATGGATAAGCCCGCTTCCGTGCAGGATTGCTGAGGTGAGCATGGCGCCGAAGAGCAACCCGCCCGGAAAGCGGATGCGGTAGGCAATGATCGCAACGACGGTCGATGCCGCAAGCAGGATGGCCAGCTCGTCGAGCACATCGAGGCTGAGCGGGCCGGTCATTCTCGGTGCCGCATGGCCGGCAAGCCCGAGCAGCGACAGGCCGGCCGGAAGGCCGACGGCAATCACGACAACCCGGATGCTTTGCACGATCGCGATCGCCCGAAGGTCTCCACCGAGCTCGGCGCCGAGCGCCAGGACCTGCGACATGCCGCCCGGCGCCGCCGCAAGGTAGGAATCGACTACCCCCCACCGGTGCACAAGCCGCAGGTACCCTGCGCCGCCGACGGAAATGATCGCCATCGCGAGAATCAGAACCGCAATACTGAGCGGATAGGTTGCCATCCCATGCAGTGTCTCGGGCGTCACCACGGCGCCAAGCGAGGTGCCGATCAGCACGAAGATCGCGCGCATCAACAGCGTCGGGATCAGCAGCGGCCGGCCGGCGATCGCCGATCCGGCCACCGCGAGGATCGAGCCTGACAGCCACCCGGCAGGAACTCCGATGAGCCCGAGCGCGGCGCCGCCGATCGCAGCGGTTGCCAGCGTTTCGGACAGGCGGCGCAGGACGCTGAGGCGTGTGGTGGGCGACGGCGCAGACAAGGCAAGGCTTTCGCGGAGCCGGACGCACCTGCGCCGCGGCTCATTCGATGCGATAAATGCCGCGCGCGGGCCAACGCGTCAAATGCCAATTGGCGTTGTCAGGTATGCCCCAGTGCCCGGCAATCCTGGCGTTGCCTAAAAAAGGAGGTCTCGCATGAGCGCATCGAGATGGCGGACTGCGCCGAGCGATTCACGCAAACGCGTGCGGAGTTCGCGCGAGAGCGGCTTGATCGCAACTTTGTTGCTGGGGGGAAGACCGCCATGCATATCGGCAACTTGCTGTCCAAGAATAAGATCGATGAAGACCTCATGTGCGCGCGAGAGTGCATCAAGATCGGTATCACCACCATGGCCGAGCGAAGCGACGGCCGAGAGTCGTGCTTGCGTTGAGCGCTCGAGGAGATGATGACGGATCGCGAGCACGCGAGCAGCCGTAACAATACCAAACAAGCCCGTTTTCTTGAGGTCGATGCGGCCATTCTCGGTGCGGAAACCTCCGAACATTGTGATGCCGGGCTCAACTTCGCCAGCCGCTTCCACCAAAAGCTTTGCAAACGCAACATTGCCCTGGGCTGCATCAAAGGCGGAACGCCAAAGGTCGTTGGCCAGCATCGCATCGCCGTGCACACACACCAGATCGAAGAAAATATCGACCGAGAGCAGGTCCGCGGGAGCTGATCTTGTGATCCAGTCAGCGACGCGCGCACGCCACGTCTCGCGCGAGCCGCGCCACGCAGTATTGCGGGCCATGACGCCGCCCTTGCAATAAGGCACGCCAGCCTCGTGCAAAATGTCGGCGACAATTCCGCCCAGCCGGGCAAACCATTGATCTGCGGCGGACTCCGGCTCGCCCTCGGCAAATACAATGGCATTGTCCTGATCCATCGCGAGCAGGCTTTCGCCGCGGCCCGCTGAACCGAGAACGCACAAGGCATAGGCGCATGGCGGATCACCCTGACCATCGGCTTTCATCCGCCGTTCCGCGAGAACGCCGGCGCGGCCGGTGAGTGCGCCAAGCTCACGCGAAATCACCGCGGCGATGTCGCGCGCGCTCACGTCTTCTGCAAGCAATCCTTCGGCCGCCTGTGGAAGCCGGGCCCAGGCCGCGCCCAGAGCCGGCACATCGTCGGCTTGATCAATTTCGTCACCCAGGATGACGGCCTCCTGCGCGCGGAGCCGCAGGAGGTCGCGTGAGGTAATGATGCCGCAAAGCTCGCCGTTCTCGTTCTCGACTCCAAGATGGCGTACTCTCAGCCGGCTCATGAGGCCAAGCGCCCGATAAATAAACGCAGCAGCCGGCACCGTCGCCAAGGGCTTGCTCGCGAATCGGGCGACCGGTTGCGATAACGCCTGTGCGCCGTTCTCATTAATGGCACGCAATACGTCACGCTCGGTTATGATGGCCATATTGCGCGGTTGCATCGGAGATGCAGCGGCAACAACCAGCAATGAAGAAATCTTGCCGCGCGCCATGTGCTGCACGGCATCGCCCAGCGAAATGTCGGCTCCGACAGTTACCGGTGGTGCACTCATCACGTCAGCGACGCGATGCCGATAGGGATATGGATCAATGCGTGCAAACGTGCGTTCTCCGCGCGCAAGAGGAAACCTGACCGCCGGTTCCCAGCCGGCGCGATGCTGATCCTCGAGCACGCCGGTAAGCGTCAGGCAGGCCTGCTCGGCCTCGGCAAGCGTGCGTATATTGCCCTCGCGCAACTTGGGCAGCAGTGCGAGAAATATTTTGCCCGTAATAACGGCGTCGGCGAGCGCGGAGTGGCGATTTTCGATGTCTACACCAAGCCAGCTCGCCAGTTGCTCCAGCGTGTAGCCCCCAAGATTGGGTTCGGCTACCTGCGCCAGAAGCCGGGTATCAAGCGTGCGCGGCGGAACCCAGGCCAAGGCGGCGCGCTCGCATTCACGCTTGATCACGGCAAGATCGAACCCGAAAGTGTGTCCGATCAGTACTGCGTCGGAGGTCGCGGCGGAGACGTCCGGCCACACGGCGGCGAATTTTGGTGCCGAGGCCACCATGCTGTCATCAATGGCGTGGATGCGCGTCGCGTCCGCAGTGATCGCTTCGCCGGGATTGACCAATCGCCTCAGCGCGGCAGTTTCGTCGAGTCTGCCTCTCCTCAGCGGTACCGCACCGATCTCGACGATCCTCGCCTTCGCCGGATCGAGGCCAGTCGTCTCGGTATCGAGGACGATGGCGTCGAGAGCGATCAGCGGTGTTGCGTTGGTAACTCTCGCCATTGGCCCCCTGGCTTGGCGCGCCACATCATCAATCTTGCTTGGTCAAAACCTCGACAAGCGCTGGAATATCGGCGCGTTGCATGAATAGGTCGTGCACGTTGCACAAATTCGTCCTCAGGTAATTGTGAATGGTCGGCGCGTCCTTCGCACGCAGCTTTTCGTGGATCGGCATCGACGCTACATAGCGATCAACATAGCGGATCGGGATGTCCATGACGCGCTTGATGCCGTGCAGGCCGATAAGCGTAAGATCGTGGTCCAACTGGCGACGGGCTTCCATCCATACCTCGGCATCCAGCGTTGCAGGAGTTGGATAGCGATCAAAAATCGCCAGCGCGGCGGTGCTTACTCCGCGCAGGACTTCGTCCCGGCGGTCGCTCGCCGCCGGCCGCAACGCGCCTTCCAGCGCCTCGCTGATCATGGCCAGCATGACTGGAAACGCGACCCAACGGGACTTCTCAAGTTCTTCGAGGAACACGGCGTCACTAAACAGAACATTCCCGTAAGGCCCGGCGCGCGCGCGCGAATATTCGAACATTCCCTTTTGCGCCAGGAAAGCCGCCTGGGTATCGAGAAAATCCATAAATGCTTTACGATCCGCGATCGGTTCGGCTCGGCGGAACAAGTCGAAAAAACCCATGGCCTCACTTCCACCCGTTGCGCACTCAAGAGCGGATTACTTGCCTTTTTACCGCCGATTCCAACATGGTTCAGCCGATTAACCGGCGTAGGCGACTTTTCCGCGTGCCGGCATAGCACGGCCAGAATAGACCTCGCAGGCATGGTATGATGACCTATCTGGCTAAATCCTTCCCTTGCCGGGGTTTTAGCCCCGATCTGGAGTATGCATGTTGCAAGGTTGGGTCGTCATTGCGGTTGCACTTGCGTATATCGGGTTGCTCTTCCTGATTGCGAGCTACGGCGACCGCACGCGCGGCCTCGGCCGCAACGGTCGCACCGGGGCGCTTATCTACCCGCTGTCGCTGGCGATTTATTGCACGTCGTGGACGTTCTTCGGATCGGTTGGTTTAGCCTCACGCACCGGCTTCGACTTCCTCACCATCTATGTCGGCCCGGCGCTCATGATCGGGCTGTTCAGTCCCTTGCTGATCCGGATTGTGCGCCTCGCAAAAGCGCACAACATCACCTCGATCGCCGACTTCATCGCGGCCCGCTACGGAAAGGGCCAGGCCGTTGCCGCGACCGTCGCGCTGATCGCGATCGTCGGCACCATTCCGTACATCGCTCTGCAGCTCAAGGCGGTTTCATCCTCGCTTGAAACAATCCTTGCCCATGTTGCTGCCGGCACTGACGCCAGTCGTCCTTTGTTCGGCGATATCGCGCTCTTTGTCGCGTTGTCGATGGCCACATTCGCCGTTCTTTTCGGCACCCGCCACATCGATGCCACCGAGCATCAGGATGGCCTGATGCTTGCGGTCGCTGCGGAATCGATCGTGAAGCTCGTGGCGTTTCTTGCGGTCGGCATCTTCGTGACATTTTGGATGTTCGATGGCCCGCTCGCGCTCGTCAGCGAAGCAATGCAGCGTCCGTCGACAGCCACCATCTTCAGCCGGGAACCGCGCATCGACACGCTGATTGCGATGACGCTGCTGTCGTTCGTGGCTTTCATTATGCTGCCACGGCAGTTCCACGTCGCCGTGGTCGAGAACAACAACGAAGATGAGATCAAGCGCGCGGTCTGGCTCTACCCCGTCTATCTCGTGCTGATCAATCTTTTTGTCGTGCCGATCGCGCTTGCAGGGTTGCTGACATTCCCGGCGGGCAAGGTCGACAGCGATATGTTCGTGCTCGCGCTGCCCCTGCAAAGCGGCTCAAGTCTTTTCACCATCATTGCCTTCGTCGGCGGCCTCTCGGCAGCAACCGCCATGGTGATCGTCGAATCGGTTGCGCTTTCGATCATGGTCTCGAACGACCTGGTCATTCCGTTCGTCCTGCAGCGCCGCGAACGGCTCCTCAGCGGGCGGGAAAACATCGGCTCGCTGCTGCTGACCGTACGACGGATCGCAATCTTCTCCATCTTGTTGCTGGCCTACGTGTATTACCGGTCGGCCGGCGAGGCACAGCTCGCTTCCATTGGCCTGCTCTCTTTCGCCGCCATTGCGCAGCTCGCACCTGCCTTTTTCGGCGGACTGCTGTGGCGGCGCGCGACTGCCGCGGGCGCGATCGCCGGAATGACGGCCGGTTTTCTGGTCTGGGCCTATACGCTGCTGCTGCCGACACTCTCCGACATCGGGATCGTCGGTGAACGCATCCTGACCGAAGGGCCGTGGGGCCTCAGCATGTTGCGGCCGCAACATCTCTTCGGCCTCGACGTGCCACCGCTGGTTCACGGCGTGATCTGGAGCCTGCTGTTCAATGTCCTCGGCTATATCGGATTTTCGCTGCATCGCCAGCCGTCGGCGATCGAGCGGCTGCAGGCCAACACATTTGTTCCTTCCGACCTGACACCGATTGCCCCGAGTTTCCGGCTCTGGCGCTCTTCCGTGACGGTCGATGAGTTGACGACGACGATCGCGCGCTACCTCGGTGAGGAGCGCACGCGTTCGGCCTTCGAGACCTTTGCCGGGGCACAACGCATCAGCCTTGAACCCAAGGACGAGGCCGATTTCCGCCTCGTCCGTTACGCCGAGCACATCCTCGCGTCGGCAATCGGCGGGGCATCGTCGCGACTGGTCCTCTCATTGTTGTTGCGAAAGCGCACGGTCTCCACAAAAGCGGCGTTGAAGCTGCTCGACGACGCCAATGCGGCGATCCAGTACAACCGCGAAATTCTGCAGACCGCGCTCGATCACGTGCGGCAAGGCATCGCCGTCTTCGACAAGGATCTGCAGCTGATCTGTTGGAACCGGCAATTCGGCGAAATCCTTGACCTGCCGCCGAGCCTGGTTCGCGCCGGTGTCGGCCTTGATGACATCCTGCGATTCAATAGCCGCCGTGGACCACGGGCCGACGACCACACCGAAGAGTTCGTCAGCGCGCAGATCGAACGCTACGTTTCGGGCAACGAGCCGTTCCTCGAGCGCTTTGCCGAAGGCATGGTCATAGAGGTGCGCGCAAACCGCATGCCGGACGGCGGCGTCGTCACCACCTTCACGGACATCACGTCAAGCGTCGAAGCCGCCGAGGCCCTGGAGCGATCGAACGAAACGCTCGAGCGCCGCGTGCGTGAGCGCACCGAGGAGTTGACGCGTCTCAACGCCGCGCTGGCACGCGCGAAAGGCGAAGCCGACGCCGCCAATATTTCCAAGACCAAGTTTCTGGCGGCAG
>DATBTA010000102.1:0-2477 GCA_036559505.1 Pseudolabrys sp.
CTTGATGAACTTATCCGGCGAGACGATCGAGCCATCGACATCGCGCCAGCGTGCAAGGACCTCGCAACCGCTGATGGTTCCTGTCTTGAGATTCAGAATGGGCTGGTAGGCGCAAACCAGCGACTTGCTGTCTAGGTTGCGTTTGAACCTTGCTTCCAGCGACCAGTATCGCGTCAGGAAGCTCTGCGCGCCGCTTGCCGCCGAAGCTGCAAGCATGCCGAGCATCAGCACCGCAAAGGCCGCGAACGGTGCCGAGCCCGCCAGCATCTCTGGCAGCGATGCCTCGGCCGCGAGGCAATGCAGCTTTTGCGGATCGCAAGAAAGCTGGCGAAGCGTTCCGAATTCCGAGTTCGCGCCTGGATCATTCTCACGCGCAAGGTGGCGCTTATAAACTCCATGGTGTCCGCTGGTGTGCCACCATTTGTCATGGCGCACATGCAGGACAAGCTCTTTCCTAATCCACGACGAATTGCTCGGCTCGGTCGTCTGCATCGGAATCACAAGGGCAAACGGCTCGGAGAGGGCGATGGTGCCCCTTATGCCCTGCAGGCCGATAAAATCGAGATCACGGTCGACCCAAAGCGCGAATCCCAGATCGTTGTCGGCACCTACGTCCGGCAGACCGAACGAAACCGGCGGATCGAAGCGCTGACGCGTCGTGGAGCATTCGACGTACCCGTTTGGGGCGTACAGGAACTCGCTCAAGCCGTCGGGGCGAAATGCGACCCGCCGCAGTTGGCTGCGGAATTCGGATGAGCACGGTCTTGCCGTAACATCCGATCGCAGCCTCTCGAAAGCCTTGCCGATGTTTGAGTGCAGCTTCTCGAGCTGTGCAACCTCGGTGGAGACCTCGTGGCGAAGCCTGCTCTGCACTTCCGCGACGATGAACCACCCAAGCAGGGCCGCGCCGGAGATAAAAATCGCCAACCAGATCATAAAGCTGATCAGGCTCTGATGGTGCCCAGAGATGAACGGATTGGTGAGACGAGCCATAATGCGCGCTAGAAAAATAAAATAATCAAAGTCCGGAAAACTGGAACTTAGCCTTGTACGTGATGCGCGGTTAATTATGGGATAAGAAGGGACCTTATCATCGGGATGCCGGTCAGCGGGATGCCGGCAAGGACACGCTCCGGTTTTCTCTGGCCCGCGGCGGCCGCGACCTGGGCGGGCCGCCGGATATTTTTGATTCAACAGCAAGGATCGGCGTGCGAGGGCGGCTCGCAGCGCCTACGTTTCCGGCATGACAAAACAAGCCTCCGACGAGAGATCGCGCCGCGGTCCCGGCCCACGCATCGCCGGGACACTCGTAGGCCTCGACGACAAAGTCCTATGGGCCGCGGTCACCGCGCGCGACGTCGCGTTCGACGGGCGCTTCTATTATTCGGTGTCGTCGACGGGCGTCTACTGCCGTCCCTCGTGTGTGTCGCGTCCGGCCAAGCGCGCAAATGTGTCGTTCCATGCGTCATGCGCCGATGCCGAGGCCGCCGGATTCAGGCCCTGCAAACGCTGCAGGCCGAACGAGCCCACGCTCACGACCCAGTACGCGTCCAAGGTGGCCGACGCGTGCCGGCTGATTGAAACCTCCGACGTGGAGCCGAGCCTCGACGCTCTGGCCGCGAGCGCGGGACTCAGCCGCTATCACTTTCACCGCATCTTCAAATCACAAACGGGCGTGACCCCCAAAGCCTACGCCCAGGCTGCGCGGCAGAAGCGTGTGCGCGACAGTCTGACAAGGAGCGCGACCGTGACCGAAGGGATCTACGAGGCCGGTTTCAACTCGAACGGCCGCTTTTATGAAAACTCTTCAGAGGTGCTCGGCATGACACCAACCGATTTCCGTGCCGGTGGGACCAATGCGGATATCCGTTTTGCGGTGGGCGAATGCTCGCTCGGCTCCATTCTCGTTGCTGCGAGCGATAAGGGCGTTTGCGCGATTTTGATGGGGGACGATCCGGGCGCGCTCGTGCGTGATCTCGAAGACCGCTTCCCGAAGGCGCGCCTCATCGGCTGCGATCAGGAGTTCGAGGGCCTTGTCGCCAGGGTCGTCGGTTTCGTCGAGGCACCGCACATGGGGCTTGACCTGCCGCTCGATATCCGCGGCACGGCGTTCCAGCACCGCGTGTGGGAGGCGCTGCGTAAAATTCCGGCCGGCAAAACGGCGACCTATGCCGAGATCGCGGAGCGTATCGGCCAGCCGACATCGGTGCGTGCCGTGGCCGGGGCTGTCGCCGCCAATCCGATTGCCGTTGCCGTTCCGTGCCATCGCGTCATCAGGACCGGCGGCGCGATCTCCGGCTATCGCTGGGGCGTCGAGCGCAAGCGTGCGCTGCTCGAGCGGGAGAAAAAATCGTGAGCGTCGCCCAGCGCGTTCGCGAAACCCCCGTGGCCGACGACGCCGAGAGGCGAGTCGACGCGCTCGATTGGTCACGGGCAAAGTCCGATCTCGACGGACGCGGTTTTACGCTGCTCAACGG
>DATBTA010000103.1:0-6132 GCA_036559505.1 Pseudolabrys sp.
ATGTCGCGATCGCGAGATAGAAGCCCTTGATGCGTAGCGACGGGAGCCCGAACAGAACGCCGACGGCTGCGGAGAAGAGCCCCGAAACAATGATCCAGACAATGATATTTACGTCAGGAAAGATGGTCGTGAGCTTGTAGCAGGCATAGGCCCCGACGCCCATGAAGCCGCCGGTGCCGAGCGACAACAGTCCCGTATAGCCCGTGAGCAGATTGAGCCCGATCGATGCAAGCGAGAAAATCAGAAACGGAGTCATCACTGCGTTGATGAAGAAGTCGTTTCCGAACGCAGGAATCACGACAAACGCAATTGCAAGAATGATGAGTATGCCTACGCGGTCCTGCAGAATCGGGAAGATCGCCTGATCGCTGGCGTAAGTGGTCTTGAACTGCCCGGCCTCGCGGTAAAGCATTTCTTACACCCGCTCGATAATGCGTTCGCCGAACAGGCCCTGCGGACGGAACAACAGGAACACCAGCGCGAGCACAAAGGCGAACCACGCATCGGTGCCTCCACCGATCAGTGGGCCCCAATAAAATTCCCACAGTTTCTCACCGATGCCGATGATCAGACCGCCGACGATAGCGCCAGGAATGGATGTCAGCCCACCGAGGATAAGCACCGGCAGCGCCTTAAGCGCAATGACATCGAGGGCGAAGGAAACGTCCGACCGCGCGCCCCACATAATGCCGGTCACCAGCGCCACCAGGCCCGCCGCAAACCACACGATTACCCAGATTTGCTCGAGTGAAATACCGACGGAAAGCGCTGCCGAATGACTGTCGGCAACCGCGCGCAGCGCGCGCCCTATGCGTGTCTTCGAAAAGAACACCGCGAGGCCCGCAACCATCACCGAGGCGATAACAGCGGCTGCAATGTCCAGCTTTTGCAGCGAAATGATGCCGCCGAGCACCTTATAGGTGATGGTGCCCTTCGGCAAATAGAGCTGCTCCGTGATCATCACCTTCGGCTCGCCGCCAAAAACAAATTGGCCGAAGCCGATCAGAAAATAGGTCAATCCGAACGTCGCCATGAACAGAATGATGTCCGGCTGATTGACCAGCGGGCGCAGCACGGCCCGTTCCACTGTAAAGGCGAGTGCAAACATGACGGCAATGGTCAGCCCAAGCGCAAGAAAAGCCGGAACGCCGGCATTGTAGAGCCCAACCAGCGTCAGGGCGGCAAACACCACCATGATGCCTTGCGCGAAATTGAATACGCCCGACGCCTTGAAGATCAGCACGAAGCCAAGCGCGATCAAGGCGTAGAGCACTCCTCCGACCATGCCTTCCCACAGCGTCTGCACGAAAAGGTCGGGCGCAGTGCCCATCTGCACGAAGGGATCGATGAAGATCTGGTAGAGCAGGCCCATAATCCCCTCAGTGCGCAACGCCAAGGTAGGCGTCGATGACCGCCTGATTGCCTTTGACTTCGACCGGCGTCCCGTCGGCGATCTTGATTCCGTGATCAAGCACCACGACGCGGTCCGAAAGATCCATCACCACGCCCATATCGTGCTCGATCAGTGCGATCGTGGTGCCGTAGTAATCGTTCGCATCAAGCACGAAGCGCGACATGTCTTCCTTTTCCTCGATATTCATGCCGGCCATTGGCTCATCAAGCAACAGCAGCTCAGGCTCCATGGCGAGCGCGCGCCCAAGCTCCACCCGCTTCTGCAACCCGTAGGGCAACCGGCCGACAGGCACGCGGCGGATTTCCTGAATCTTGAGGAAATCAATGATCTCCTCCACCCGACGTCGATGCTCGACCTCCTCGCGCATCGCAGGGCCATAGCGGAGCATCTGCCAGAAAAGATTCCTGTGCATTTTGAGTGTGCGGCCAGCCATGATGTTGTCGAGCGCAGTCATGCCGCGAAACAGCGCCACGTTCTGGAACGTGCGTGCGATGCCGCCGCTTGCCGCCTCGTGCGGGCGCATCCTGGCACGCGCTTTGCCCTTGAACGTGATGCGGCCCTGTTGCGGGTGATAAAAGCCATTGATGACGTTGAGCATCGACGTCTTTCCGGCACCGTTCGGCCCGATAATGGCGCGGATCTCGCCTTTGCGTATATCGAAGGAAACGTTGCTGATGGCTTTCACGCCGCCGAACGATAACGACACATCCTCTACCGCCAACAGGATATCGCCGACCGCAACGTCGGGTCCGCCCGGCGCCCTCATGCCGCCTTCCCCATGTTGGCGGCAACCGGCTCCGTCTTTATGTCGCGGATCTTCACGCGCGCACTGATGACGCCCTTGCGGCCGTCTTCGAACGTCACTTCCGTCGAGATGTCGGCTTCTTTCGAACCGTCATAAAGCGCATTTATCAACGGGGCGTACCGCTCCGCGATGAAGCCGCGGCGAACTTTCTGCGTGCGGGTAAGCTCGCCGTCGTCGGCATCGAGCTCTTTATGCAGAATCAGAAACCGCTTGATTTGCGTGCCCGCCATGACCTTTTCGGCCGCAAGCGAACGGTTCACTTCGGCCACGTGTTTCTCGATCATGTCATAGACGAGCGGATGGCCGGCCAGTTCCTGGTAGGAGCCGTACACCACGTTGTTGCGCTCCGCCCAGCTTCCAACCGCCGTGAGGTCGATGTTGAGCATCACAGCAACGAAGTCACGCTGGTCGCCGAGTGCCACCACCTCTCGGATGTTGGGATAGAACTTGAGCTTGTTCTCGATGTATTTCGGAGGGAACAGCGTGCCATCCTTGAGCCGGCCCACGTCCTTGGCCCGATCGATGATTTTCAGGTGACCCGTCTTCTCGTCGAAGAAACCTGCGTCTCCGGTCTTTACATAGCCATCCGGCGTCATTGCCTCGGCGGTCTTGCCGTCATCCTTGAAGTAGCCGGTGAACATCCCCGGCGACTTGAATTGCACTTCTCCGTTTTCGGAGATGCGAATATCGACGTTCGGACAGGCCGGACCGACGGTGTCGGAATAAATTTCACCATCCGGCTGCGCGGTAACGTAGAGGAAGGCTTCAGTCTGGCCGTAGAGCTGCTTCAAGTTCAGGCCGATAGAGCGATAGAAATTGAACAGATCCGGCCCGATGGCTTCGCCCGCCGTATAGGCCACGCGCACGCGTGAAAAGCCGAGCACGTTCTTGAGCGGCCCATAAACGAGCAGCGAGCCGATTCCGTACAGCAAGCGACCGGTCAGCGGCACCGGCTGACCGTTGAGGATACGCTCGCCGTAGCGTTTGGCCACGTTGATGAAAAAATGGAACAACTTGCGTTTGAGGAAACCCGCGTCTTCCATGCGGATCATGACGCGCGTCAGCAGAAGCTCGAGTGTGCGTGGTGGCGCAAAATAAAAAGTCGGACCGATCTCGCGCAGATCCTGCATCGCGGTATCGGCGTTTTCCGGGCACGCCATGCAGAATCCGGAGACCATTCCTTGCGCATAATTGAGGTAATGATCGCCAACCCAGGCAAGCGGAAGGTAAGCAAGCGCGACGTCATTCTCTGTCAATTTATCGAAGGCGACAGTATCGGCCGCAGCGTGAATCGATCGCTCGTTGGTAAGCACGACGCCTTTCGAAGCACCGGTCGTGCCCGACGTATACAGAATGATGGACGGATCGCCGCCCTTGCCCGCCGCGATTTCACCGTCAAGCCACGTGCGCACTGACGGATCGCCAGCCAGCGCCTTGCGCCCCTCTTCGATGACGTCGTCCATCGAATGCAGCCGGCTATGGTCATAGTCGCGCAGGCCCCGCTTTTCGTCGTAGACCATCAGTTGCAGCTTGGGGACGCGCTCGGCGACGGAAAGAATCTTGTCGACCTGTTCCTGGTCCTCGACAGCGGCAAAGCGCACATCGGCGTGAGCGAGCACATAAGCGAGTTCTTCCGCCACTGCGTCGGCATAAACAGGCACGGGGATCGCGCCGAGCATCTGGGCAGCCATGACCGACCAGTAGAGTCTTGGCCGGTTGGCGCCGACGATTGCGATCGTCTCGCCGCGCTTAAGTCCCAATCGATGCAAGCCGACGGCGTAGGCGCGGACGATGTCGAGCACCTCCATCCAGGTCCATGTCTGCCAGATGCCAAGATCCTTGTGGCGCATAGCAGGCCGCGCCCCAAAAACCTGGGCATTGCGGACCAGCAACTTGGGAAACGTATCCGCGCCAGCGGCGGCATTCGGCGCCACAGCTCTGTCCTCCCGTGAGGCCGCGCTCCAGGCGCGACACTAACCCCTCGCCGTCCTGCATTCGGACGATCTTGTCTCGATATGAAAACACCGCCCGAAGGCGGTCAAGTTCAGATTTGGGAATAACCGGTATGGCGGCGATCGCGCCTTATTCGGCGGCCTTGAGGAAGGGAGCGGACCCCGACCGAAACTGCTCCCGCAATGCTGCCTCCTCGGCTTTTGCCGCGGCCAGATGCCGCTCTTTGACCGGTCCGTAGCCCCTAATTTTCTCGGGGATTGCCGCCAAGCCGACGGCGAAACGGTGGTTGCCGGGCGTGAGAAACTCGCAGATTTCTCCGAGCATGTATTCGTAGTCCGCGATCAAACGACGTTCAGTCCGCCTATCTTCCGTATAGCCAAAAAGGTCGAACGCGGTGCCGCGCAAGAATTTCAGCTTCGCGAGCAACTTGAACACCGTCAGCATCCAGGGGCCGAATGACATCTTTCTTGGTTCGCCCGTCGCCGGATCGTGCCGCGCCAATAAGGGCGGTGCCAGATGGAATTCAAAGCGCAGCCTGTCGCCATCGAAGCCCGATTTCACGCGCTCGAGAAAAGACGTATCGGCATAAAGGCGTGCGACTTCGTATTCGTCCTTGTACGCCATCAGCTTGAACAGATAGCGCGCCACCGCCTCCGCGAGCCCGCATTGGCCGGGCGCCTTTTCTGCTTCCACGGTGCGTACTTTTTCAACCCAATTGCGGTAGCGCTGCGCATAACTTGCGTTCTGATAGGCCGTCAGAAACGCCGCACGACGGTCGACCGTCTCGGCAAAGGATTGCGACAGCTTCAGCGCGTCGTTGTCCATTTCTGGCGCGGGTTTCATCAATTTTTCCAGCGCGGCGGCATCAACTGCCGCCCGGCGCCCGAGGCGGAACGCCGCGAGATTCATCTCGACCTCTTCGCCGTTCAGTTCGATCGCCTTCTCGATTGCCTCGGCAGAAAGCGGCAGCGCGCCGATCTGATAGCTGTAGCCGATCATGATCATGTTGCCGCCGATAGACCTGCCGAGCAGCTCCGTTGCAATCCTGGTCGCGTTAACAAATTGACGCACTTCGTGACCGGCCGCCGCCGCAATCGCCCGCTTGATGCGTTCCAGCGGCAGGGAAAAATCTGCGTTGCGCGTAAAATCGCCCGGCATGTACTCGAAGCTGTTCACGACGATCTTTGTCCCCGGCTTGAATGCACCGAGCACCTTTTTGGTGGCTGACACGACAACGTCGCCGGCCATCACCAGATCGGCTCCGCCCGCTGCCACGCGAATTGCGTGAATGTCTTCGGGCGTGTTTGCGATACGGATATGGCTGTAGACGGCGCCGCCTTTCTGCGCGAGCCCTGCCATGTCGATGACACCGACACCTTTTCCTTCCAGATGCGCGGCCATCCCGAGGATTCCGCCAATGGTCACAACACCGGAACCACCAATGCCGGTAACAATGATGCTGTACGGATGGTTGATCAGCGGTATCGATGGCGCTGGTAGCGCCGGCCATTCTTTAGGCTCAGCAGTACGCTCGCCTTTTTTCAGCTTCGCGCCGTGAACGGTGACAAATGAAGGGCAGAACCCTTTGATGCAGGAGTAATCCTTGTTGCAGCTCGACTGATCGATCGTGCGCTTGCGGCCCCATTCGGTCTCCAGTGGCTGCACCGACACGCAGTTCGACTTGACGCCGCAGTCGCCACAGCCCTCGCAGACGAGATCATTGATGACGACGCGCTTGTCCGGGTCGGGAAACGCGCCCCGCTTGCGGCGGCGGCGTTTTTCGGCGGCGCAGGTCTGATCGTAAATGAGCACGCTCAAGCCGGGCACGGTTGCCAGATCGCGCTGGACCGCGTCGAGCTCGTCGCGGTGATGCACAGTCAGGCCGCGAGGCCACTCGATGTCCTTCGCGTATTTCCAGGGCTCATCGGTGACGACGACAATTCGCCTGGCGCCCTCGGCC
>DATBTA010000104.1:0-2676 GCA_036559505.1 Pseudolabrys sp.
GCGCGTACCACGCGCTTCCAGCGCCTGCACCGCATTACGCGCGATATTGACGAGGACGCGAAACATTTGATCGTGATCGGCTTCCATCGTCAGGCCGCGTTCGACCGCAACGATCCACCGGATCGGCACATCCAGACCGAGGCCAAGCGCCTCGTGCACTTCTTCGATCAAAGGCTCGACCTCGATCGTCCGACGCTCAGGGGGCGGCTCCTGCGCGCCGCCGTAGGAAAGCGTGCTCTGACAGAAAGCGATTGCCCGCTCGAGCGCGTGCATCAGTTTGGGCGCGAAGCGCTGCACTTTCGGGTCCGGCGAGGTGGAGAGCTGGTCGGAAAACAGCTGGGCCGATGCGAGCAGGTTGCGCAGATCGTGATTGATCTTCGACACCGCGAGACCGAGGGCGGCCAGCCGACTCTGCTGATGCAGCATCGAGGCCAGTTCCCGCTGCATGGCGCCGAGCTCTTCCTCGGCAGTGCCGATTTCATCGCGCCGCCCGCTTTGGGCAATGACCCGGGACGGATTCTCGGGGTCGGCCCGGAAAGCGACCATGTTGCGCGTGATGCGCCACATCGGCCGCACGAAAAGATAGTGCAGCGCAAGGAACACCAGCATCGCCGTAATGCAGGAAATCGCCAGCGACAGGAGCAGGATGTTCACGGAGAACGTCCACATCGCCTTGCACAACGGTGCTTCGTCGAGAATGATCTCGAGGAAGTCGCCGCCCATCGGCGCGGCACCCACCACGCGGATGTTGTCGCCAGGCTTGCACATCAACAGGGTCTCGAACGCGTCGGTGATCGACTTCCACCAGGTCACGTTCCGCATGTCGATGTCCTGGGCGATGCTGGTTGGCATGTTGGACGCAGCCAGCAGGCGCCGCTGATTGCCCATCTTCATCGCGACCGCATGCGCACCGATGCTGCGGAGAATCTGGTTCGCCAGACTTTCCGGCACCATGCCGCTCGGTGCCGCGTCCAGGACGAGTGCCGCCGTGTGAGCGGCGGCCAACCTGTCATTCAGCCAACTGAGCCGGAAAGTTGCGACCGACGGCACGTAAATCAGAATTTCGGCCACCATCACAAACACGATCGTCAGCAAAAGCAGCTTGCCGGAAAGTCCGATGCGCGGCTTTCGCGTTCCCGGCTCCGCTTCGATCATGACTTCTGGTTTGTCAGTCGATTCCAATTTCGCCTCAGCCGAAGATTCTCATCCAACCGATGATGCGACGCGCCCAGACGCCGGTCAAACTTGGGGTGAAATAGTCAATCGCCGCACGTTTTCCAACCTCTGAAAGCGTCGGATAGGGCAAAACAAGATCCGTTACGTCGCGAAGATTGAGATTCCGTGCAACCGCGAGAACCCACATAGCGATCAGTTCGCCTGCCTGCGCGCCGACAATTGTGACACCCACTATTTTACCTTTCGCCGTTGTGATGACTTTTATATGACCGCGCGGAGCGCCTTCTGCCTGGGCGCGGTCATTGTCGTGATAAGGCCAACGCGTTACGCGAATCTTGATGCCCTGCTTGCGAGCCCGCGCCTCCGTAAGGCCAATCTGCGCAAGCTCCGGATCGGTAAAAGTGACCCAGGGGATGCAATCATTGTTAACGCGCACCGGCAGGCGGAATAAGGCGTTCCGGATCACCAACCCGGCGTGATAGTTCGCGGCATGCGTAAGCCGAAGCGCGCCGGCAATGCAGTCGCCGATTGCATAAACGCGCCGATTTCCGGTCTTGAGTTTTCCGTTCACGACGATGCCCGACCGTTCGTGACGAATTCCCGCGGCTTCGAGACCGAGGTCCGCGATCGATGGACTGCGCCCGGCGGCAACGAGCAGATGACTGCCGGTGATCGTCTGCTCGGCGGCGGCGCTTTCGATTGTCGCGGTCACTGTCCGTCCGGAATGTGCAATGCCGACAACGTTCACACCGCTCCGGATAACGACGCCTTCGCGCTCGAGCTGCGCGAGCACGACATTGGCGCATTCGGGATCGTCTTTGCCGAGCGGTTGCGCCACTTCGAGGACCGTTACGGAGCTTCCGAGGCGGCGGAAGCCCTGCGCCAATTCAAGACCCGTCGACCCGGCGCCAATGATAATGAGATGCTCCGGCCTCTCTGTAAGATCGAAAATATTTTCGTTCGTCAGGTAGGGACCGCTGTCGAGGCCGGAAATTGCCGGCATCGCCGGTTTCGATCCGGTCGCTATCACGAAGCGGCGGGCACGGATCTCGATATCGCCGGCAACGACAGTGTTGCGGTCCTTGAACTTCGCCGGCGCATGGATGACGCGAACGCCGAGCCCGGTGAAACGTTCAGCTGAATCGGCCGGCGCCACGGCAGCGATGACCGAGTGGACATATCGATGGACGCCGGAAAAATTCACGCCGGTATCCCTCACATCGACACCGAGCATTTTTGCGCTCCGTGCCGCTTCGGCGCGTCTTGCCGCCGCCAGCAACGCTTTCGACGGCACGCAACCGGCATTGAGGCTGTCCCCGCCCATCTTGCGGCTCTCGACGAGCACTGTCGGCACGCCAAAGGCCGCCGCAGCCGCGGCAACAGACAGGCCGCCGGGACCGCCGCCGATCACGCAAATGTCGGGTCTGAGGGTTTCCGCCATAACTCTGTAACTTTCGAACCGATCATGTGACGGCGCGCGCGTGCGCGCGCCAGCGTTTC
>DATBTA010000105.1:0-3058 GCA_036559505.1 Pseudolabrys sp.
GAAATCCCCTTCGCCAGCGCAGGATTGGAATTGCCGGCGACGAGCTTGATCGCTCCGTTCTTGCCCGACATCCCGAAATCCTCGCCCTCACTCCGGCCACAAGCGGCGTGGTCATAACAAGGCGGGCAGGGCGCGGCAATACGGCTGGAAATCGTTGTCCCGGCTTTTGGCGGAAAGGATGAATCGCGGCTTAGCGGCGGGACGCAGCGAGCGTCAACGTTTCGCGCGAGGACACAAGCGCCGCAGGGCGCCGCCGCGGAAGCGGCACGGGGCCGGTCTCATCCTCGCCGGACGGTTCTGCGCTCGCCGTCGATATGGGGTCGGCCTGCGGGCGGAAAATACGGAATATGCCGGCAGCCTCCGGGGAGGAATCGCTTGCGTCGAAAAGGGCAATTTGGGGCTCCGCCGATGGTACGGTTCCTGGCGCGACCTCCGGCGAGGTCAGGAACGCAGCAAGTTGCTCCATGCTCGATTGCGCGATCCGGTGCAGCATGGCGTCGTCGGCGGCAGTCCATGCGTCTTTGTGCCGGACCTTTGCGGTTTCCTCGCCGCTGATACGCAAGGCGCGATGCTCGTCCTGGTCAAAAACGTCCCACACCCATGAAATCGTGGTCTGATGTTTCGCGACCGTTGCAGCGAGATAGCCGCGCACGCGGTATGCCGACGGTTGTTCGCGCGAAATCACCGCAAGACGACGCGACTGAGCTTCGTCATTGAGATTCTTCACAAGCCGCTGGAATTGATTCGACGGCAGGCCGTCGAGGGAGTCGAATGCGACGGTGGCGCCGCGTGGCTGTTGCGCGGATAGGCCTTGGCTATCGGCATTGCACGCGGCCAGCGCGAGCGCGACGGTCAGCAGGCCGGCGACACGCCAGACGCGCCGCGTGCCGCGCACGCGGTGACCCCAACTCCGCTCCATAGACACCCCTGCGGCCGTACTTTTTGCTCTTTAAACCCCTTCGGCCAAGGCAAACCGTAGCGGCAACCACGTCCGGGAGTCCAGACTCATCGCCTCATTGCATGAGAACTAACCGCTCAGCGCGATCGCATTGATATGACGTCCATAGTCGGGCTCGTCACGATGCGTGCTGCGGCGGTAGCTGTAGAAACGCTCGGGCTCTTCATATGTACACAAACCAAGATCCTCGAATTGCGCGAGGCCAGCTTGCTCGGCGCGCTGCGCGATATAGCCGCAGAGGTCGAACATGGCATGGTCCTCGCGCTGTGACGGCTTGAAGTAACGCGCATTTGCGGGATCGGCGGCAAGAAACCGCTCTACAAACTCCGGGCCGACTTCGTAGTTCGATTGGCGGATCGTAGGCCCGAGTGCTGCAGCTATCCGTGCACGCCTGGCACCGAGCCGTTCCATCGCAGCGACCGTGGCTTCGATTACTCCCGACAATGCGCCACGCCATCCGGCATGCGCTGCACCGATCACTCTTGCTTCACTGTCGGCAAACAATAACGGTCCGCAGTCCGCAGTCGACACGCCGATAGCGAGCCGCGGTACTTGCGTGACGACAGCGTCAGCACGCGGACGGCTGTCGCGTGTCCACGGCTCTTGTGCGACGACGACGTCCGGTGAATGGATTTGAAAGAGCGTGAGGAAGCGGTCCGCATTTACACCCAGCGCCGTCGCCATGCGCGCGCGGTTCTCGGCGACTTTCTCAGGGGCGTCCCTGGAGCCGACCCCGCCATTGAGGGACGAGTACACGCCTTGCGATACGCCGCCGGAGCGCGTGAAGAAGGCGTGTCGAATGCCCGGGAGGGCGGCGAGAGAAGAAGCCTGCAGCATCGATCACCGTGGATTGGCCAACAGCCACGCGTCATCAATAGATAGGACGTGCAAGGTCATGCAGCTAGCTCGTTGAAGCCTCGAAACCGGGCGGCGTGCCGATGGAAGGATGCACGAAAGCCGCAACTTTAAACAATTCCCCCATGGCGGTGCGTTCGCGGTCGATCAGGCGCGCCAAGGCCTGGTCAATATCATCGGCATGCGCGGCCTTGGCCCTCAGTGAAGCCGCGCGCTGCTCGATGCCGAGACGGCGCAAGAATTGCGATTGTTCGATCGGCCCGAACCCTTTCGCGCCCATGGCCTCGACGGCCCGCGACAGGGCCTGAAAATCGACGTGGGCAGTGAGATCGAGCGCGCCTGGGGCGGTCAATGGATCCGCATAAGCATGCTGGCCGACGGCCTGGAACGTTTCCCCGATACCGGATTCGATGTGGCCGTAGTCGATCACCAAGGCAGCCCCGCGGCCATCCGCAACGCGCCGGCCGACCTCCATCGCCTCGGTATCGCCACGCCATTCGAAGATCGCGCCCGCGCGCGCCGAACTGAACTGTGCCGGCAGCAAGGTTTGGAAAAACGGAAGTGGTTCAGCTGCGATCGTGAAAACAAGCTGATCGTTGGCGTCGACCTGAATCCGGCGCTCGTGCCAACCGCGGTCGGTCTTGATGGCCTGGTTGACCGGCAGCGCGTCAAAGAACTCATTGGCAAAAATAATCGCCGGTCCCGCAGGCACGTCGGCGAGCTTCGCATGCCAGAAAATCGTCACACCCGCGGCTTCCAGTGTTTTTTCCTGCTGTGCCTGGAGCACCGGGCTGATCTCGACCAGATGCGCGACGATTGCGGAATGAAATTCAGGCACGATCTGCACCGCGCGCAGCGCGTCATTCATCAGGGTGCCGCGACCGGGACCGAGCTCGATCAGCCGCACATTCTCGGGTGTGCCCATCTGCGTCCACACGGTTGCTGCCCACAGACCGATCAGTTCGCCGAACATCTGGCTGACTTCCGGTGCTGTCGTAAAGTCTCCGCGCGCGCCGAGCGGATCACGCGTGGTGTAGTAGCCGTGCTCGCGATCGAGCAGGCAGAGCGCCATGTACTCAGCGACCGGCATTGGCCCTGCCGTCGCGATGCGCCGGCGGATTTCAGTTTCGAGCGGCGAGCGCTCCGACACTAGCGGCTCCGCAGCGGCGGGTGTTTCATCGCGTAGACAATGAAGCCCACCCCGGCGATGAACAGCGGCACCGACAGCAACTGGCCCATCGTTGC
>DATBTA010000106.1:0-8585 GCA_036559505.1 Pseudolabrys sp.
GCGGAAGCCGATAGAGAGGCCATCGATCGCCCCTGCCCGCAGCAGCGAAATGAGCTCCCGCCCGCGCGCCACTTCGGGAATGAGCCGGCCACGCGCGAAAAGGCCGCGGAAATCCTCGCGCAGTTCCAGCCAAATGCCGACCGGCTCGGAGGGGTCGTGCTGGAACAGCATCGGGATCCGGCGGATTCCGCGCGAGGCCAGCGTGTCGGCAAAAGCCCCGCGCATGACCATGTCGCGCGCCTGGTCGATTTCGCCGAACAGGCTGGCATAGCCCTCCACTGTGCCGTCGGCATCGATGGTGGTGCGCGGCGCGAAAACGGACGCGACCGTCGGTTCGGAATGTAGAGAGAGCATTGAGACTCCAGGCCGTGAAAAAACCAGGCCGTCGCCCGCGGAACCGGTCCGCGGGCCCGTGAAGGGAGCACAAACTTCACGGATGACCGAAGCATAGGCGTGCGAAAGCACGCCGTTCTTCGAACGGCTATGTCCGGCCATGACGGTGGGGGAAGCTTCCTGCTAGCGGGCGTTGGCCCGCCGCCGTTTGTCTTGAGCAGCCGTGCGCGCGTTGCGCTCGAGGTGATCGATAAACTCACGGAAAACGTCGAGATGGTCGCGTGGCTTATCAGCGTCGCGGCGCGTCGCCGTGCCTGCCGTATTCATTGTGTTTTCGTCCTTTAGAAAATTAATACAAAAAATTCTTTCCGCCGCTCGCCCAAAAGTTCCACGCGAATCATTTGCGACATATCGCGCGCGACCGCGCGCACGTGCGTTGCACAAACGATTCTCGCGGAGGGAACCGTCGGTACAGGAACAATGTCGCCGCGCCCGCGTTTCGTAACTCAGATTCACAAATTCAGAGGTGACACTATGCGCAAAGTTATTTTCGGCGGCCTGCTCGCATCGACGATGCTGGTCCCCGCGTTTGCCCAGAACAGCCCGCCGGCGGCGACGGCCCCGTCGGCCAAACCGTCAACGTCGGCAACCGTGACGCCCGCGACGCACGGCGATATGTGGCGTGCTTCCAAGCTGATCGGACTCAACGTCTACAACGACCAGAATGAGAAACTCGGCGACATCAGCGAGGTTCTGCTCGACAAATCCGGGAAGGTCGATGGCGTCGTGATCGGCGTTGGCGGCTTCCTCGGCATGGGCAAGCACGACATCCTGGTGCAGATGGACAAGCTGAAATTTGTCAACGAACCGGTGCGGACATCGTCCACGACCAGCACCACGACGGGCTCGGCGGCGCGCCCGGCGACGAGCCCAAGCGCATCGGCCAGCGCATCTGTAAGCAAGACCAGCAAATGGTATCCTGACCACGCAGTGCTGAGCGGCGCGACAAAGGAGTCGCTCAAGAGCATGGCCGAATTCAAGTTCGACTGAGTCTCAGGACGCGGGAGGACTGCAGAAGGGGCTCCGGGTAACCGGGGCTCCTTCTTTTCGGCGCCGGCGGCGCATACCCTGCCTGTCGTGCTCGCAGCGCTCGTTGAAGCGCGCGAGCTCGCGCACGAAGTCGTCGAAGCGGCGGCTCGCCGCTGCAAGCTCGCGCAGCGCAAACCAGGCGAGACCGCTCGCGGAGGCCGCCCACAGCAGCAAAGCCAGGTGCGCGAGATCGCCGCGCTCGATGAAAATCTCGAGAAGATCTGTCATGGCTCGCGCCCCCACAGCGCGTCGTAGTACCGCTCAGACCAATGTCGGATCGGCGAAAAAGCGCCCGCCGCCACCGCGGCGGGCGCCACCGGCCGGCGTCAATGGTTCGCCGGCCTCGCCGCAACTCAACAGTTTTAACGAGCGAATATGTCCCCGCCGTCCACGGCGCCGTAACCGGTCGCGATGCGCTTCTCGTTGACGGTCAGAAATGGTGCATTGCTCACGCGCTCCCAGAGTGCGGCACGATCGGAAGAGAGCGCCTCCACGCGATCGGCATCGGCAGCGAGAACCAGGCCCTCGCCGAAAGCGGGCGCAAGCCAGTTGGTCAGAGCGCAGGCGATTCGTGCGGCGAGCGGAAGGACGCTCTGCCGCCAGAAGGCGCGGTTGGCTTCCCGATAATTCGCATAAGTGTTATCGCCGGGAATGGCGAGCAGCATCGGCGGCACGCCGAAGGCCAGCGCGATCTCGCGCGCGGCCGCATGCTTGGCCTCCAGAAAATCCATGTCGCGCGGCGTTAGCGACATCGGCTTCCAGTCGAGGCCCCCTTCCAGCACCAGCGGCCGTCCGGCATTGCCGGCGCCCTGATATTGCTCGGCGAATGCCTGCTTGATCCGGTTGTGCTGGGCGTCGGTGAGCACGGTGCCATCGGCGCCGGCATAGACCAGTGCGCCGGACGGGCGTGCTGCATTGTCGAGCAGCGCCTTGTTCCAGCCGGCCGCGGCGTTATGCGTATCGATCGCGACAGCAGCCGCTTCTATCGGACTTATCCCGTAGTGATCGTCGACCGGGTTGAAGAACGTCAGATGCAGGATCGGCGGCAGTGCCGCACTTTGGTCGAAGCGCACCGTGCGGCCGCCGACCGTATAATCATAGCCCTGTGGCCAACCATCAGCGCCCGCCACAAGCTTCATACGGTCGGGCCGCAACGCATAAAGCTCGCGGACCTGCAAACTCTCCGCACCGCCCTCTCCGCTCAAAATGACCGCTTCGACATAGGCGTTACCGGCGAGCAGAAGATGCGAGGCCACGGCTTCAAGAAAAGAGGCGCCGTCCTGGCGCGGATTAGGTCGGCGGAGAAGATCGAGCAGCGGATGCGTATCGCGCTCCGTGGCCCCGTCGTAGAGAACGAAACACAGCGAACCGACGCTTTCGGCAATCATCCGTACCGCCCTGTAGACAATGGCGTTGCGGGCGTAGCCTTCTTTTGCGAGCGCCGAGTAATCGCGCGGTGTCCAGCGCGGCCGTCCGCCGTGCTCGAGTGCAATCAGCCGCGCGACGCGCGACGATTTCGACTCCGGTGGCACGAACACTTTTCTGATGCGAGACCACATGACCGTAGACACTGAAAAAAGCGCCGGGCAACCCGGCGCGCGATTTGCACGATGCGTGTATTTTGCGTGTATTTTCGCTCAGCCGCGCGTGACGAGATAAGCAATGGCAAAAAGGACGATCACCGCAAGAGTGCTGATCACGAGCACGTGGCGCGCATTGTGTCCGGTGACGGCAGCCCGTGCGTCGGTCGTGCTTTCAACGATGCGGTTGTCTTCTACCCGCGGCATATGATCGTTCCCTGGACGGCAACGCGCCGTCGTTCAGGAAACAACGCAGAAGCATGCGGCGATGTTCCGCGGGTGTCGGGCGTCTGAGGGCGCAGATGTGGAGCGTGCCCAATTACTACCCGAGCAGCGTCACGCTGTCAAGGAGTATTTTCCTATCGCAGCGAGCTGCCTGCTGATATTCTTTTGCGGCAAAGTTGACTTGCGTCCCGGCCCAATCGTGGTTGAGTGATGCCGGCTACAGGGGGGACAATGGAAAATCTTCAATTCCTCGGCGCAGCCGTTGTTTTTTTCGCCGTCGGGATCGGCATGGTCCTGTATGAAATTGCCCGCAACAAGGCGAGCCGGCCGATCCTCAAAGGCGGCAATGCGATCCAGCTCTATTATTGCGGCTACCTGTCCTCCTTTGTTCTTGGTACCGTGTGCGTCATCGCAGCCATCGTGAAATGAGTCACTGACATGTATGTCCTGCTCATCATCCTGCTTGTGGTGCTGCCCTTCGGAACGGCCATTGCCTGCGGCGCGCTCATGCAGTGGGCCGGCAATACGATCTCAGGTTGGTCGTCGATCGGCGGCCTGGCGCTCGGGATCTATTTCTTTCACAAGTGCATGGAAGTTTTGGCGGCAGCTTGACGCGGCGGCGCCGCAATCCTGAACAGGCATTTAGTTCCTTTCGCTGTGCATTTTCGCATTGTGCGGAACCGCGCTAACCCGACCGTCGTTTCTTCTCCCAGGGTGACGAGAGGAGGAACGCAAAATGAAACGCATCGTTTTGGCTGCGGCCATAGCGGTTCTGGCGACGGCAGGAGTTGCCGGAGTGCCGGGAGTCGCCAGCGCCAAAGAGGCCGGAGCATCCCTGACGCTGAGTGCGCGTGATTATCATTACTGGCGCCACCGCCATCATCATCGCGGCTGGTGGAACCATTACGCCGGCTGCAGAGTCGTCGTGCGGTCCCACATCAACCGCTGGGGCGAGCGGGTGTTCGTGCGCAGACGGGTCTGCTACTGACAAAATCGCGCCACGAGAAAGGCCCGGCCTTGCGGTCGGGCCCTTTTCGTTCAGGCGCCTACTTTTTTCAATCGGGCAAACGAGTCGTCGCCCGCGAAGGCGCTTTCAAAATGAGCGAGCGTGCCCTTCGCCGGGCGGGCAGCCGCATCGGAATCCCCAGGCGCCCAGGCCGCTCCGGCAAGACGTTGCGTCGACAGGAACCATTCGGCCGGCGTTGAACCGATCGCACTCGCGAAATCGCAGACGCGCGCCGGCTCGGCAAGCATGGCGAGCCAAAGGATCATGAAATCCTGTGCGGACATCGCGGGTGTTCGCGTCTCCGCCATGGCGCGGATTGCATTGCGCGAAATCTTTTCGCGAATATCCGGCAACAGGAGCAGCATTTCCAGCAGCGAGCCGATTTCCTCGATCGACGACGCAATGAAGCCGGTCTGGCCATCCTGGACAATGGCCTTCTCCGCCGGATTGTCGAGCACAAGCGGCGCAAGGCCAAGGGACATCGCCTCGACCAGCGCATTTTCAGCCGTGCCGTAGTGATCGCGCTGGAGCGGATAAAAGAAAATGTGGGCATTGGCCAATGCCGCGGCCGGATCCGACGTCCGCCCCATGAATTCGACACGTCCGGGGTGACGCATGGCTTTGGCACGCGCGACCACGGCGCTCTGCGGATCGGCCTCCCCCCACACGGCGACGCGCACGCTGTCGTCGCCCAACGCATCGATCGCATCGAAGAAGCCGGGATGCATCTTCGCGAAGTCGACCGTGCCGAGATAGGCGATGCTCGGCGCCCGCCCGCGCGCGATCCGCGGCGCGGCATCGGGAAAGCCGAAGCCGCTGTTGATCACTGAAACTTTCTTGTGCGTCTTGCGACGCAAGGCAGCGACAGACGCTGATCCAAGCGAAGCTTCGGTCGTGAACACGAAGCGCGCCGCTTCCGCCATCAGCGCAGGCTGGATCAAAGGCCTCGCGATTCCCGAAATATGGGACCAGAAGATGCTGCGTATGGCCGGAAACTCGGCCCGCGCCAGGCATTCGAACATGCGCGGGTGATTCCAGAATTCGAACTGAACGATGTCGGATTCGCTCGCCAGGGCGGCAACGTGTGCAGGATTGTCCGCCGTCAACACCCGCGCACCGCCCGCCCCGATCATGTCGATGTAGCGGCGCTCGCGCGGCGCCTCGAGCAGAACGAACGTCTGCTGCGCAATTTCCGGCAGGACCGCGCTGAGTGCCGCGTGCGCTTTGCCGACACCACCGCCGAGATGCGGCGTGACGTGCAGGATTCTCATTCGGCGGCCACCGCCGCAAACCGGCGGTTGGCACCGCCCGGCGGATCAAGGTCCGGGTCGATGGCAACGCGCGACTTGAATTTCTCCAGCAGCATCGGGCGATGCGCGTCGATATTATCCGGCAGGCAGTGACTCAGCTGGCCGCAATTGCCGCAAACCTGGTTCTGCTTCCGTCGGCCCTCGAGGTGCTGCAGCCGTAATGCGTTCATCGCGTCCGAATTCCAGATCGACTTCATGGATTGGATGCGCACGTCGCCGATCACCAGCTTGCGGCCCCAATCGAGGAAGCAGGAGCTGACCAGCCCGTCGGCATTCACCGAGTAGCCATAGAAAATGTAGGGGCAGGTATCGGTTTCGGCGATGTCCTGCTGGTAGATGCCCTTGCTGATTTTCACGCCCGTGTGCTCTTCGATGTCGAATTCCGGCCAGCACGGCGCGAAGTTCTCGACAAAGATGCGGTCGCAATGATCGCCGAAAGTGTCGAAGAATTCCTGGCGTTGCGCTTCGGTAATGAGCTCGGCCGGAATCTTCACGACGATCTCGCAATTGCCTTTGTTGGCGTAGATCCACTTGATGTTGTCGACGAACTTCTTGAAGTCGAACTTGAAGCCGGTGAACCGCATATATGTTTCTTCGTTCATGCCGTCGACGGAGATATTGATCTTGTCGATGCCGGCCTCGAGCACGGGCCCTACCCGATCGGGAGACAGGAACGTGCCGTTCGTGGTCGTGTCGATGTAGTCGACGCGGCCGGATTTCTTGGCGTAGGCCACCATGTCGGCGATGCGCTTGTTCAGGAACGGCTCGCCGTCCTTGTACATGCGCAGAACCTTGATCGGCTTCTCGAACTCGCCGAAGTCGTCGATGATCTTCTGGAAGACCTCGAGCTTCATCACGCCCTGGAAGCGGCCGGTCTCGGCGATCATGTCGCGATGTCCGGTCGGGCAGAACGTGCATTTGAAATTGCAGGAGCTCGCCGGATCCACGAAGACGATGAACGGTGTCGCCAGAGGGATGACTGTTTCGAGTGGCGTGCGTCCGACGAGATTGATTCGCGGTTCGAGCCGGGCCTTCATGGGATGTCCTGCAGTAGGAGGCGTGCGACGCTGTCCTACAGAACAATAGTTAACAGTGGTTAACCAAACGTAAGGCCGTCAGCCGCGGACGCCGACAACGCAGGGCGGATCGACCGGATTGTCGGGGCGCGCGCCAAAGCGCAATAAATCGCGGCGGCCGAACTCGTCGGCGATACGCTCGGCCAGCTCGCGTACGGTGACGGGTTTGCCCGAGCAGATATTGACCGGTCCCTCCTGCGACCCAAGCGCGACATCGACAATCATGCGCCCAGCCTCGCGCACGTCGAGGAAATCGCGGACCTGGCTGCCGCTCGACAATTCCGCCGGCTCGCCCGCCCGCAGCCTGTCGCGCACATAAGGCGCGAGCCGGCGCGAGTCCTCGCCTTCGCCGTATAGATAGAACAGCCGGCACCAGGCAAACGCGACGCCCTGCCGGGGAAGCGCGGCCGAGAGCGCATTGAAGGCATCGACCTTCGCCTGCCCATAAGGCGTCGACGGCCTGAGCGGCGTTTCGATGCTCAATCGGCCCGCATTGAGATCGTATTCAAAGCACGTGCCGATGCCGACGAAGCGGCGCACCTTCGCCTGCACCGCACCTTCGGCGAGCCGCAGCGTGCCGGACAGGCAGTCCTGGTTTTTCGGCGACTGCAGGTACTGGCCCGGCTCCGCGTACCAGGCGGCGTGGATCACCGCGTCGGCCCCGCTGCAGGCCCGCGCCCACCAGGCGGCGCTCTCCGCGAAAATATCGGGACTGGCGACGATCGTGTCGATCGCCGCGCCGCGCGCGAGCGTTTCCTGCTTGTCGACGCGCACGACCGGGCGCACGCGGCAGCCGCGTTCGCCCAGCGCGCGCAACACCTGGCGGCCGACAAATCCGGCCGCACCCGTCAGCAGAATCAATCCGGGAGCAGCGGCCATCGGCCGTCCTTATCGGAAATATCCGAAACTGCGAGTGGCCACTTTATTCCAAGTTTTGGATCGCTATGGCGAAGGCCGCCTTCTACCTCTGGTGTGTAAAACTCGCTTACCAAATACAGCACATTCGCCCCGTCACTCAAAGATTGATATCCGTGCGCAAAACCTTCCGGCACATAAACCATCACCCCGTTATCGTCAGACAATTCGACGCCGGTCCACCGAAGGTAAGTCGACGACTCTTTACGTATGTCCACGATCACGTCATAGACCGAACCTTTCACACATTGGACGAGTTTCGTTTCGCTGTGAGGAGCACGTTGGAAATGAAGGCCCCGCACGGTGCCTGCTCGTGTGTTGGTGCTGATATTTGCCTGCACGAATGACTCCGTAAGCCCCTGTGCAGCAAATTCACGTGCACAAAATACACGTGCGAAAGTTCCTCTAGCATCAATCCGCGGCTCGAGTTCGACCAAGTAGGCACCGGATAGCGACATTGGTGTAAAACGCATAGTAATTCTCAACCAGTCATTGCTCCGGAACACGCGATGGATTCAGCCTCTCGAGTGAACGATATGAAATCCGAAAAGTCGCGCAGACAAAGTTCGCGTGCATCGGCACCACCAACAAAGGCGCGATACCAGCCCATCGTCCGCTTGACACCCTCGATCAGCGTCCAGCGTTGCGAGAAGTCGAGCACGCTTTCGGTCTTTCCGGCATCAAGGACGAGCCATCCCGATTCATGCGGGCCTTCGCTGCCGTCGCCGTAGTCGACCGCGCCGTTGCCATAGGCCGCGCAGGCAAGCTCGACCAGATCGCGCACCTTCACCGCCTCGCCGAGCTCCGGTCCGAAATTGTAGGCGCCGGCGAGCCCCGGCTGCTTCCACAGCCGCTGCGCCAGCACAAGATAACCCGACAGAGGCTCGAGGACGTGCTGCCAGGGCCGCACCGCGTCCGGCCGGCGGACCCGCAACGTCTTGCCCGCGTGCCAGGCACGCACGGCATCCGGAATGAGACGATCCTCGGACCAGTCGCCACCGCCGATCACATTGCCGGCGCGCGCGCTCGCAACCGCGATCGGTTGCTCCGC
>DATBTA010000107.1:0-3425 GCA_036559505.1 Pseudolabrys sp.
CCTCTTTCTCGCCGGGAACTTCATCGCAGTGCATCTGATCGGTCGTTGACCAAGTGTTTACGACGGCGCCGCGTGCACGCCCGCAGTTAACACCTTCGCAAGGTTAATCGGTTCATAAAAAAACATGTCGCGTTGTCGCCACCCGGCGGCGGGCGGTGGCAGGGCGTTGCGGTGTGGCGTTGAGCGGACGGGGAGCAGTTTCGCTTTTGCGTCGGCGGCCGAGTGCTGCGGCATTCGCCATTGGGCTCGCGCTGGTCGCAATTTTTCCGGACATGATCGGTTTTCAGGATCTCGGAGCCCTGCTTGCGCGGCAGCCGGCCGTCGCCAAGCGCTGGCAGCAGCATCTCATCGCATCGCCGTTCGGCACGATCCACGCGGCCACGTTCAGCCTGCCGCGGCCGATCGGCACCAGCATTCCGCATCCGCCGATCTATGCCCTGGCGAATTTCGACCCGGCCGATATTACCGGCTCGATCGGCAGGCAGTTGCTCGGCGATCCGATGGCGCCGCTTCAGTTTCCGAAACCCAATCGCAAGGTCAAGCGCGACTCCCTGGTCGCGCGCCCACGCGACCCGATGCCCCCGCTGCCGCCGGCGCTTGATATCGAGCCCGTGCCCCAAGCCGAACTAGACGCCCCGCTCAAGAAAGACGAAAACGCGCGCTTCGATCCATACGCGCAATATGAATTTGTTCCGGCGCCCGATCAGAGGACTGCAACGCCGGACGTCGATATTCCATATGCGGACATTCCACCGGCAAACCTGACGCCGACGGCGCCGCAAAACGCATCGCGCAAGGATGCGGCCCAACTGTTTTTCGGCGTCGACTCGATGGCAGCCGGAGGCGGAAAGATCGCGCCAAAAATCGCGCCAAGAATCGTGCCTTGGGCGCCGGGTGAAGCACCGGTCGTGCTTGCGTCACGCGGCGATCCGGATATCAAGCAGTCGGCTCTGTCACCGTCGCTGTCAGGCGACGAAAACAAGGGCGGCGAAAGCGTCGCGAGCAAAGGCGAGGTGACTGGTATCGACCAGCGGCCGCGATCTCCGGCCGAGCGGCTCGCGCTCACGGGGACCGCGCGTGCCAAGGCCGAGAAGTGTCTTGCCAATGCCGTCTACTTCGAGGCGCGTGGCGAATCCGTTCGCGGCCAGATCGCGGTAGCGCAGGTCGTCATGAACCGCGTGTTCTCACCATTCTATCCGAACGATGTCTGCGGCGTGGTCTATCAAAATTCCGGCCGGCACCTGGCGTGCCAGTTCACCTTCGCCTGCGATGGCATCCCCGACATCGTCACGGAACCCGACGCCTGGGAGCGCGCCAAGCGAATTGCGGGCGACATGCTCGACGGCAAGCTCTGGATGCCGGAGGTATCGAAGTCGACCCACTACCACGCCTATTGGGTCCACCCGGATTGGGTTAACGAGATGAAGAAAGTTTATAAGCTTGGCGTGCATACCTTCTATCGCCCGCGCGCATGGGGCGACGGCGAGGATGAACCGACTTGGGGCGATCCTGCGGAAACCGAGAAAGAAGCCGCCAAGGAAGAAGCGCAAGGCCCGGTAAGTCACAGCAAAGAATGGCTTAAATCGGAAGAAGGGCGGGCGTCGCTGCGTCAGAGCGCCCGCAAATAACGCTTCATCCAAACGGCGTATGCGCCGTGCAAATGCGGACGATCACGAATTTTCGTTTTGGCGGCGCCGGATGAGCCTATATGTTCCGCGCAAGCATTTCGGCCGGAGCAATTCAATGTCAGTGCAATCGACGGCGGGGAAACCGATCGCGGTGAGCGCATGGCGCACGCCACTGGTCATTATTACCTGCGGTTGCCTGATCGGCGCAATCGGCTTCGGTCCGCGCGCGGCGCTCGGCCTGTTTCTCACGCCGATGTCGTCGGCCTACAGCTGGGGCCGCGACGTGTTCGCGCTCGCGCTTGCCATTCAGGTCCTGATCTGGGGCGCGGCGACTCCCTTCGCCGGTGCCATTGCCGATCGCTTCGGCTCGCTGCGCGTTTTGTCATTCGGCGCGGTGCTCTATTGCGCCGGGCTCGTGCTGATGGCGCAATCAACCACGCCCGGCATGCTCGGTTTTTCCGCTGGCGTTCTCACCGGCCTCGGCATTGCAGGCACGTCGTTCACGCTGGTGCTGGCAGCGTTCAGCAAATTGATGCCGCTCGAGTGGCGTGGCTTTGCATTCGGCGTCGGGACGGCCGCGGGCTCATTCGGACAATTCCTGTTCTCGCCGCTGGCGGTCGGGCTGATCAGCATTCTCGGTTGGCAGCATGCATTGATCGCGCTCGGCATATTAACGCTTCTCATGATTCCATGTGCCTTCGGCGTGCGTACGCCGCCGATGGATGTTGCCGTGAGTCCGGGCGGCGTGCAGAAGCAATCGCTGGTGCAGGCGCTGTCAGAGGCTTTCGGCCATCGCAGCTACGTCCTGCTTGTGATCGGCTTCTTCACATGCGGCTTCCAGCTTCTGTTCATCACCGTACATCTGCCGTCATATCTTGTAGACCGCGGGCTTTCAGTCGATTCCGGCGCCTGGACCATCGGTGTCATCGGCCTGTTCAACATCTTCGGCTCGATCGCGGCCGGCTGGCTCGGCGACAAGATGCCGAAGCGTTACCTGCTCTCGGTTATTTATCTCTTGCGCTCGCTGGCTGTTGCAATCTTCATTTCTCTTCCCGTCACGTCAGTTTCGGCGGTCGTTTTCGGCGCGTCGATGGGCCTGCTTTGGCTTTCGACCGTACCGCCGACGTCCGGGCTTGTCGCACTGATGTTCGGAACGCGATGGATGGCGACTCTGTTTGGCTTTGCCTTCTTCAGCCATCAGGTCGGTGGCTTCCTCGGCGTGTGGCTCGGCGGCGTGCTGTTCGAGCGCACCGGCTCCTATGACGTGATCTGGTGGCTGTCGATTGCGCTCGGAATCATCTCGGCGGTGATCAACCTTCCGATCGTCGAAAAGCCGGTCGTCCGCGCCGAGCCGGTTCCCGCCTGAGCGCTTGCGCCCGGGGCCGTGCCGCGCCATGAATGCCGGGATGAACCGGCGAGGCGCACGTGGCGGCATTCAAGGCAATTGTGATTGAGAAAGCTGAGGGCGGCACAAAGGCTGCTCTCACCGAATTCGACGACGCCAACCTGATGGAGGGCGACGTCACCGTTCGCGTCGAATATTCAACGATCAACTACAAGGATGGGCTCGCCATCACCGGCAAGGCGCCGGTGGTGCGGCGCTTTCCAATGATCGCGGGCATCGACTTTGCGGGCACAGTGGAATCGTCCGCAAACGCGGCGTGGAAACCGGGCGACAAGGTCATCCTCAACGGCTGGGGTTGCGGCGAGACCCATCTCGGCGCCTACGCTGAAAAATCACGCGTGAAAGGCGAATGGCTCGTGCCGCTGCCGAAGACGATGAGCACGCGCGAGGCG
>DATBTA010000108.1:0-7454 GCA_036559505.1 Pseudolabrys sp.
GAATGTCTGCCGATTTTGCGGCAGTTCAAGAATCTCGGCATTGCGATCGCGCTCGACGATTTCGGCACAGGATATTCGTCATTGAGCCAGTTGCTGATGTTCCCGTTTGACAAGATCAAGGTCGACAAGTCGTTCACGCAAAATTTGACCAAGCGGACGGAATGCGCCGCCATCATTGCAGCGACGCTCACGCTCGCACGAAGCCTCGACATAGCTACGACCGCGGAAGGTGTTGAAACTGCGGACCAGTACCGGTTGCTGCGGCTTGCCGGCGTTACATCGTTGCAGGGCTTCCTGTTCCAGGCGCCGTGTTTGCCGTCGGAAATTGACTTCCGCAGCGCCTATAGCGTCCCCGAAGTCGAAAATGCCGCATAGCGTTGCGCCAGCGGAAGGAGGGGAGCGTCGCCAGCGCGGCGGTGGCGCTCGTCCGGCCGTTGCGGCTTCTCGCCAATCGTTGACCGACGAACTTGAGGCCGCAATTTCGCAAAGAAATATTGCGTCCCGCGCCGAGATTCTGCGGCGCATCACCGATTTGTTTGCAGCTGGATCAGCCAGTTTCGGCAGCGAGCAAACCTCTCTGTTTGACGACGTCATGGGCCGACTGGTGAGCGAGATCGACCATTCGGCACGCGCCGCTTTCGGTGAACGTATCGCCGATTTGTCGAAGTCTCCGCCGGGAATAACGCGTGAGCTTGCGCTCGACGATTCGATCGACGTCGCCGGCCCGGTGCTGAGGCGCTCCGAAAGCCTCGACGACGACACCCTGATTGCTGGCGCCAAGACGAAGGGTCAGGATCATCTCTTGGCAATATCGCAGCGCAGCAGGCTGAGCGAGGACGTCACTGACGTTCTCGTAGAGCGCGGCGATCAGAAAGTGGTGATAAGCACGGCAGCGAATGCCGGCGCGCGTTTCTCGGATTTTGGCTACACGAAACTGGTGTCGCGTTCCAAAAATGACAGCGAACTTGCGCTTCTGGTCTGGGCCCGGCCGGAAATTCCGCGCGAGTATCTCTTGACGCTGTTTGAGTCCGCCTCAGAAACCGTGCAGCGCAGATTTGAGGCGGCGGACCGGAGCAAGGCGGATCTCGTCCACGAGATGATCAAGCAGGCCGCCGATCAGCTTCAGACGAGCCTGCGCAACTATTCATCTGATTTTGCCGCGGCCATGGCCCAAGTCGAGCAGCTACATCAGAAGGGAGAACTGACCGAACAGCGGCTTTGCCGATTTGCCGAAAGTGGGAAGTTCGACGAAACAACGGCCGCATTGTCGTTGCTCACGGATTTGCCGGTTGGCGCGATCGAGCGGGCCTTGGTGCACGACACCGGCGATCAGCTGCTGGTCCTTGCAAAGTCGATCAACCTGTCCTGGAAGACGACGCGTGCGATTCTCGCAGTCCGCAGCGGGGCCGGCGGGGAATTTCCCGAATATTTTGAAAGATTCAACAGGCTGCGGCCGGAAACAGCCCGCGCCGCCATCCAGTTCTATCGCCTGCGGGAGCGGGCCTCCAAATCACGGAAGTAGCGTCACGGCCACACGCCCGCGTCGACGCTAGGCCGGTGCTTGCGCCGCTCGCTGGCCCGCCGTCGTGCCGGCTATTCTGCCGAAGACCGAGCCCGCCATCAGGCCGGTGCCTCCGGGGTAGTTGAAATAAAATAGCCCGCCCACCAGTTCACCCGCCGCGTGCAGGCCGGCAATGACCTGACCGTCGGTATCGATCACGCGGCCGGACGTATCGATTTTCAGCCCGCCGAAGGTGAATGTGATGCCGCAGGTCACGGCATAGGCCTCGAACGGCGGCTCGTCGATCGTGTTGGCCCAGTTCGATTTGTTGATGGCAAGGCCTTCGGTCCGCCGCCCGTCCTTGACGTTGGGATTGAAAGCAACGTCGGTACGCACCGCCTTGTTGTACGCCTTGATCGTTTCCAGCGCGCGCTTGGCGTCGACATCGTCGAGCCTCTTGACCAGATCTTCGAGCGTGTCGGCGCGGACCTTGGTGACCTGCTTGATCCGATATTCGTCGCGCAGCATCGGAATAATTTTCTTGTCGAAGACTTGCCAGGCAAATTGACCGGGCTGCATGAGAATGACGCGCCCGTATTTCGCGTAAGTGTAGTTGCGGAAGTCCGCGCCCTCGTCGACGAAGCGCTCCCCGTTGGCATTGATCATGATGCCCCATGGGTAGGAGTGCTTCTGGAAGTTGTCGCCGACCGTAAGGTCGCCGAACTCGGGTGCATTGCGGTCCCAGCCGACGGCGTGGCATCCGGACCAGTTCCCTGTCGGCATCGCGCCGATATCGAGCGCCATGCGGATGCCGTCCCCGGTATTGAAGCGTGTGCCGCGAATCTTCGCCAATTCCCAGCCGGGCCCAAGGTAGCGGGTGCGCATCTCGCTGTTCGCCTGGAAGCCGCCGGCTGCGAGCACAACGCATTTTGCCTTGACGTCGACGGTGCGGCCGTCGTGCTTGACCCGGATGCCTTTGACCCCGTCGTCGTCGGCGATCAGTGACAGCGCGCGCGCATTGTAGGTAACGGTGACGCCGCTCTTTTTTGCGATCGTCGTGTGCGCCTCGATCAACCCGGGGCCGCCACCCCAGGACTCCACCGTGAGGCCGCCCCAGAACTTGAACTTGCCGTCGATCTTGTAGGCTTGGCGGCCGTAGATCGGGATGAATCGGATGCCCTTTTTTTGCATCCAGAGCATCGTGTCCTTGCTGCGCGTGATGAGCACCTCGCACAGGTCCGGATCGGTCCTGTATTCCGTCACGCGGCCCATGTCGTCGAAAAACTTGTCCTGCGTGTAAGTGCCGAAATCGGTATTGGCGACCTCCTCATCGGTGAGGTCGGGCATCAGCGCACGCAGATCGTCGACGCCGTCGTAGACACATCGGAACGCGCCGGCCGTAAACCGGCTGTTGCCGCCGGATTCCTCCTCCGGCGCGCGCTCGAGCACAAGCACGGATACTCCATGCTCGGCGGCGGCGTGGGCGGCGCAGAATGCAGCATTGCCGGCGCCAACGATGACGACGTCGGCGGTGCGGGGAAGTTTGGCGGGCGCGGAGCTATTCACCGAAGGAAGCCTGACATCCGAGAGGGCCGGAGTGTATGGACCCACTTTCACATGTCAACGCGCAGACCCTGTAAAGCCCCTCGAATTCTCTCACATTGTCAGATGGTTCGGGAGACGAATTGAACTTAATGTAGTAATCGAGGTTGATGCTGGGTCGGTCGATGCAGGCGGAAAGGTGATGGCGACGAGCATAACCATCGCGATGATCTGCGTGGCGATCTGGGCCTACCTGATCTTGGCGCGGGGCGCGTATTGGCACGCGAGCGCACGCGATGCCACAAGCAGGGCGGGCGCGCCGGGCCCGTGGCCTGCGGTCGCCGTGATCATCCCGGCGCGCAATGAATCCGAATGCATCGCGCGCAGCGTAACCTCGCTGCTGCGGCAGGACTATCGCGGACCGCTTACCATCGTGGTCGTCGACGATGACAGCGACGATGGCACCGGCGCTGTCGCAACAGATGCTGCCGCGGGGGATCGGCGGCTGAGCGTTGTTAGGACGACAGGACCGGCCGCCGGCTGGACCGGAAAACTCTGGGCGGTGAGCCAGGGCATTGCCGCGGCCGAAGCCTCCCATCCCGAATACCTGCTGCTCACCGACGCCGACATCGAGCACGCCCCCGACACGCTCTCCTGGCTGGTGTCGCAGTCGATGGCTGGCGGATTTGTGCTGACGTCGCTGATGGCCAAGCTGCGCTGTGTCAGTCTCGCCGAGAAGGTCCATGTCCCGGCCTTCATCTATTTTTTCCAGATGCTGTACCCGTTCGCGTGGGTCGCGCGCGCTGATTCATCGACGGCCGCCGCTGCCGGCGGCTGCATGCTCGTCCGCGCCGACGCGCTCGCGAGCGTCGGCGGCTTGGCCAGCATCCGTGGTGCGCTGATCGACGACTGCTCGTTGGCCGCCAGGCTGAAAACGGTGGGGCCGATCTGGCTTGGCCTGACCAACCGTGCGCAGAGCATCCGGCCATACCCAACCTTTGCCGATGCTGGGCGGATGGTCTCGCGCTCGGCCTACAGCCAGTTGCGCTACTCGCTGCTCGCTTTGATCGCCACAACCTTGGGCATGGCGATCACCTTTGTTGCGCCGCCAATGCTGGCCCTGTTTGCATCGGGATTGCCGCGATATCTTGGGCTTCTGGCCTGGGCGGCGATGACATTATCGTTCGTGCCCACGTTGCGGTACTATCGGCTTTCGCCCATATGGGGCGTGGCCCTTCCGGGAATCGCTTTGCTTTACATGTTCTATACTTTGCAATCCGCGTATCAGCATTTCCGGCGTAGAGGCGGCCAGTGGAAGGGGCGCGTCCATGCCGACGCGCCGAGCGTGCAATGAAGACCACCAGCGGACAACTTCGATCGGGCAAAGGGTCGCGCGACGAGAACTTTCCGGTCGCGTCCTGGCTGATCAAGCCGCAACATCGCCCGGCAATCCTCGCCTTTTACGAATTTGTCCGCGTCGCTGACGACATCGCCGACCATGCCTCGCTGACGAGCGATGAAAAGGTCGATCGCCTCAATGGGATGGAGGCGAGCTTGCTTGGTAAATCGGATCACGAGCCGGAAGGCGTGAGGCTGCGCGGCGTTCTCGAAGCGCAACGGCTCACCACGCGCCACGCGCAGGATCTGCTCGACGCGTTCCGGCAAGATGCCACCAAGCAGCGATACGCGAACTGGGATGATCTGATCGACTACTGCTCGCGATCGGCGATGCCTGTCGGCCGTTTCGTGCTCGATGTGCATGGAGAATCGCAGGCGACCTGGCCGGCCAACGATGCGCTATGCGCGGCCTTGCAGATCATCAACCATCTGCAGGATTGCGGATCCGATTATCAGAGGCTCAATCGCATCTACATTCCGCACGACGCGATGGCGGCAGCAGGCGTGAGCGTCGACATGCTGGCCCGCAATCGAGCGAGCCCCGCGCTGCGCGAATGTCTCAAAGGGCTCGTGGCGCAAACCGCAGACTTGCTGCGGGAGAGCGAGGGCTTTGCGGCGAGCGTGAAAGACAGGCGCCTCGGGCTCGAAATTGCGGTGATCCAGACGCTCGCCAAACGCCTGTTGCGGATTCTTGCAAGGCGCGATCCTTTGAGCGAGCCGGTTCATCTCAGCAAGGCGCAGGCCGCCGGCTATGCGATGCGCGGTGCTGTCGGTGCCGGATTGCACCGGCTGTTGCGCGCAGTCGTGCCCGCACACAGGTATCAGGTGCAATGACGGCGCAGGTCCAGCAGCCCGGAGATGCCCGCCCGGCAGCCGCGCGCGCGGGCGGCAGTTCGTTCTATCTCGCCATGCGCATTCTCGGCCGCGAGCAGCGCGAGGCGATGTTCGAGATCTATTCCTTCTGCCGCGCGGTCGACGATATCGCCGATGGCGATGTGCCGGGCGACAAGCTGGCACTCCTGGCAGCGTGGCGCGAAAATATCGACGCGCTTTACGCCGGGCAGGTGCCGCCCGGCCTTGAAGGTCTCGCGAAGGCGATTTCGCGATACGCGCTGGTCAAAGACGATTTCCTGGCCGTTATCGATGGCGTAGAAATGGATGCGCGCGCCGACATCCGCGCGCCGAGCCTCGAGCAGCTCGACCTCTATTGCGATCGCGTGGCTTGCGCCGTGGGGCGTCTCTCCGTGCGGGTTTTCGGATTGGCTGAATCCGACGGGAGAATGCTGGCCCACCATCTGGGCCGGGCACTTCAAATCACGAACATATTACGGGATATCGACGAAGATGCCGGCATCGGACGTCTTTATATCCCTCGCGAAGCATTGCAGCTGGCGGGGATCGACACAGTTATTCCCCAATCCGCCGTTACCGACCCGCGGCTCGGGACGGCGTGCACGTTTCTTGCCGAACGTGCGCGAGGACATTTCACAAAGGCGAACGAAGTCATGGCCAGGTGCACGCGCCGCAGTGTCCGCGCTCCCAAGATCATGGGTGTGGTCTATCGCCAGATGCTTGAGGACATGATAGCGCGTGGCTGGGCGTCGCCCCGCCAGCCGGTGCACGTCAACAAGTCCCAGCTGATATGGATCGCGTTGCGGCATGCGTTCGTCTGAGTCCGGTACTATCCATGTCGTCGGAGCGGGGTTGGCAGGGCTCGCTGCCGCCATCCGCCTCACGCAGTCGCATCGTACCGTCGTCGTCCATGAGGCGACGGCTTATGCCGGCGGACGATGCCGCTCGTATCACGACTCCGCAACCGACATGCTCATCGACAACGGCACGCATCTGCTGCTGTCGGGCAACCATGCGGCGCTCTCTTTTGTCGGCACCATCGGCTCGTCGGGTGGCCTGCATGGCCCGAAGGAAGCGGAATTTCCCTTCATCGATCTTGCCAACGGAAAGCAGTGGACGCTGCGCTTCGGCGAAAGCCGGTTTCCGTGGTGGGTCTTCGACAAGGACCGGCGCGTCCCGCAGACCAGCCTTGCCGACTATCTTCCGATCGCGCGGCTTGCCTGGGCAAAAGCCGACAAGCCGATCGCCGATGTTCTAAATTGCTCCGGCACGCTCTACACCCGTTTTCTCGAGCCGTTGCTGCTCGCCGCGCTCAATATTGCGCCGCCGGAAGGCTCGGCCAAGCTTGCCGGCGTCCTGATCAGGGAAACCATCGCGCTTGGCGGCCAGGCTTGCCGTCCGCTTTTGGCGCGCGACGGCCTCGGGCCGGTCTTTGTTGAGCCGGCGATTTCATGGCTGCGCCAGCACGGCGTTTCCGTTGCCTTCGAAGACGAGCTCGTTGCGCTGCAGCTTTCTGATGGCCGCGCATCGCAACTGCAATTCGCCAGGCACAATGTTGATCTCGGCGCCGGCGACGCCGTCATCCTTGCAGTCCCGCCTTACGTCGCAGCCAAGCTGGTGCCCGGCCTCACAGTGCCGACTGCGTTCCGCGGCATCGTCAACGCGCATTTCCGTGTCGATCCGCCGGCCAAGCTTCCGCCGATACTCGGTGTGATCAACGGCACCAGCCAGTGGATATTTTCGCTGCCGGGGCGGGTCTGCGTGACCATCAGCGACGGCGGCGGCCTGTTCGATGTGCCGCGCCCCGAGCTTGCGCAGAGCATCTGGAATGACGTTGCGGCCGCCACCGGCCTGTCGACGGCGCTCCCGCCGTGGCAGATCGTGCGCGAGCGGCGCGCAACTTTCGAGTCAACGCCGGAGCAGAATGCGCGCCGCCCCGGACCGCAAACACGCTGGAGCAATCTGCTGCTTGCCGGCGACTGGACGGCAACAGGCCTGCCCGCCACGATCGAGAGCGCGATCCGCTCCGGTTATCGTGCCGCAGAGCTCGTCGGCGGCCGGATGGAGGCCGCGGCATGACGCTGGCACTCACCGAGAAGGCGCAGGCGTCATTGCGGCGGCCGGAGCTCCAGAAATCGAACGCCGCGGCCACGCAGGCGCT
>DATBTA010000109.1:0-3527 GCA_036559505.1 Pseudolabrys sp.
CTTCGTCGCCAAGAACATCACGCGCCAGATGTTCTCCAAGAAATATGCCGATGTGTTCAAGGGCGACGCCAACTGGCGCAAAATCAACGTCAAAGGTGGCATGACCTACGACTGGGACAAGAAATCTACTTACGTGCAGAACCCGCCGTATTTCGTCGGCATGGGGCGGCACCCGAAACCGCTCGAAGATATCGTTGACGCGCGCGTTCTCGCATTGTTGCTCGACTCGATCACGACCGACCACATCTCGCCTGCGGGCTCGATCAAGGTCGACTCGCCGGCCGGTAAATATCTCATCGATCACAAGGTCAAACCGGCCGACTTCAACCAGTACGGCACGCGCCGTGGCAATCATGAAGTGATGATGCGCGGCACCTTCGCCAATATCCGCATCAAGAACCAGATGGTGCCCGGCGTCGAAGGCGGCGTAACCATTCACTATCCGTCGAAGCAGCGGATGCCCATCTACGACGCGGCCATGAAATACAAGGCCGACAGGGTGCCGCTGGTGGTTTTCGCCGGAAAGGAATATGGCAGCGGCTCTTCGCGTGATTGGGCTGCCAAAGGCTCCATCCTTCTCGGTATTCGCGCCGTGATCGCGCAATCCTTTGAGAGAATTCACCGCTCCAACCTGGTGGGCATGGGCGTTATGCCACTGGTTTTCGAAGAGGGGACCTCGTGGCAATCCCTGGGCCTCAAGGGCGATGAGCAGGTCACAATCCGCGGCCTGCATGGCGAGCTCAAGCCGCACCAGCGATTGATCGCCGAGATCGTCTCAGGGAATGGGACTCTCAAGCGGGTGCCGCTGGTTTGCCGCATCGACACGCTCGATGAGCTCGATTATTTCAAGAACGGCGGGATTTTGCAGTACGTGCTGCGGCAATTGGCGGAGTAGCTGGTATCTAACCGGTATTTTGTTAACGGTCGCGGGATAGGGTCACTCACCGCGAAGTGAGTGGCGGGTGATCTAGGGGGCTTCTATAAGGCGCGTGCGAGGCAGGGGATAGCGGGATCGATATGAACTATCGCCACATCACCTTTGCAGTCGCCTTCGCTTTCGGCTCCATGGCTGCGCCGGCTTCTGCCGAGCCGCGTGCCGTTGTCGAGCTTTTCACCAGCCAGGGTTGCTCCTCGTGCCCCGCCGCCGACAAGCTGCTCGGCGAGCTGTCGCGCGATCCGTCGCTGATGACGATGAGCCTGGCCGTCGATTACTGGGATTATCTTGGCTGGAAAGACACGCTCGCACTGCACGGTCATTCCGACCGCCAGCGCGCTTATGCCGAAGCGCGCGGCGACCGCGAAGTGTACACACCACAGGTGGTCATCAACGGAGTCGTCCAGGCGCTTGGCAGCGATAAGTCGGCGATCGAAAAGGCGGTCGCGCAGACGCGCCGCAATCCCACGGCGCTGGCACTGCCTGTGACGATGTCCGTTGCCGATGGCAAGGTGACGGTGAAAGTGCCCGACGCCCAAGGCGAGAAGCACAGCGGCGAAGTCTGGCTTTGCCCGGTGACAAGCAAAGTCGTCGTGCAAATCGGGCGTGGCGAGAACCACGACCGCATGCTCACGTATCATAACGTCGTACGGGGCTGGATTAAGCTTGGGGACTGGAACGGCAATGCGGCGACCTACAGCGTTGCGTTGAGCGATATCCCGAAGGGCGACTATTCGCTCAAGGACGTCGACCGACTCAATGTCGTCGTGCAGAGCGGCGCGGCCAAAAAACCCGGCTTGTTGCTCGGCGCCGCATCGATTGGCTGCTGCGCTTCTCCTTCGAACTGATCACCACAATCTGCTCGACAAAAAGATCGGGCCGGCGATAAGCCGGCCCGGAGGCATTAGGGGATTGAACCGTACGCGGAACTCAACTGGCCCGGCCGATCGAACCCCGGGGGGCTGGGGGGCTGAGGAATCCGGCGCTCGTACCGGACCGGGCCTTGAGGCAACGCCTGCCTTATCCCAATGCAGCGTGACCGGCGATTGACCGAAATTGGGCGTTATTGTGGGAGGGTTTAACGTCTTCGTGATCGTTCGACGGGCGATTTCGCACGTTTTGCTCGGTCATTCGACGTCATGAGGAAATGCTTGCCGTCAATCGCGGCCAGCGCGATCATTGCTGGCCATAGCAAGGGAGGCGCCGCATGACGTTCGGTTCCGGCGAAATTGACCCCAGCCAGTCCCTCGGGGGTGGTGCCCCAGTACGCAGTGCGCCAGCCCCCGTAAGTCAGGTGACATTCAGCCGCCGTGAGCTCAATCGCATTCTCGATCTGTATGGGCGCAAGGTCGCAGCCGGCGAGTGGCGAGATTACGCCATCGATTTTCTCAAAGACCGCGCGGTTTTCTCGGTGTTCCGCCGCAGCTCGGAAGTGCCGCTCTATCGCATCGAAAAAAACCCGAAGCTGGCGCGCCGCCAAGGTACCTATAGCGTGATTTCGGCAACCGGCCTGATCGTGCGGCGCGGCCACGAACTCGATCGTGTGCTGCGATCGATCGACCGTCTGGCCCTGGTGCCCAACTGAGCAATTAAGGCGGCTTGCTCGCTCCCGGACCCAGGGCGCGCTGCATAAGAACAGTGTCGAGCCAGCGGTCGAACTTGTAGCCAATATTCTTGAAGGCGCCTACATGCTCGAAGTCGGCCGCCTCGTGCAGGCCGATCGACGCTGCCTGGTTCGAATCTCCAATCACCGCGACCATCAAGCGAAATCCTTTTTCGGTGCAGGCGTCGATGAGGGCCTGCAGGAGTGCCTTGCCGATGCCGCGACGGTGACTGTCGTGCGCGACGTAGACCGAGTTCTCCACGGTGAATCGATAGGCCGGCCGTGCGCGGTAGGGTCCGGCATAGGCGTATCCGACGACGGTTCCGTCAACGACCGCCACCAGATAGGGAAAGCCGTTCATTGTGAGCTCGTTGAAACGCCGGATCATTTCAGCCTGGTCGGGCGCAGTAAGCTCGAACGAGGCCGTCCCGTGCTCGACGGAATGGGCGTAGATGCGCGTGATTGCCGGGACATCGGCGCGGGTGGCGGGTCGAACGGTGACGGTCATGCACCGCGGAGGCTATCAAAAAGCAAACGCCCGGGCAGGGGCCCGGGCGTGCATTGCAGTCCTGTTGTCAGCGCTTAGCGGCGATCGCCCATAAAGCGCAGCAGGAACAGGAACAGGTTGATGAAGTCCAGATAGAGTGTCAGCGCACCCATCACCGCCTTGCGTCCGGTGGCAGTGCCGTCATCGTTGGCGCTGTATACTTCCTTGATCCGCTGCGTGTCGTAGGCGGTTAGTCCTGCGAAAATCAACACGCCGATTGCCGAGATCGCAAACTCAAGCCCGCTGCTCTTGAGGAACATGTTCACGAGCATCGCCAGAATGAGCCCGAACAATCCCATGATCAGGAACGACCCGATTGGCGAGAGATCGCGTTGCGTACTGTAGCCGTAGAGACTCAACGCACCGAACGACGCCGCGGAGATGAAGAACGTGCGGGTGATCGACGCGCCGGTATAGGCAAGGAACACCGACGACAGCATAAG
>DATBTA010000110.1:0-3236 GCA_036559505.1 Pseudolabrys sp.
GGAAATAGAAGATCACCCAGTTCGCTTTTTCGGGATTGGGAATGCCAGCGACGCCCTTCGAATAGATGTTTGCGCATTCCGAAAATTTCTTGTGCCCGCGCAGGACGTTTCCAAGCGCCATGATGGCTTCCATGTCATCAGGACGCTGCTTGATCAGCCCTTCGAGGTGCTTTTGCGCTTCGTCGGCGCGCTCCAGGCTATCGAGGTTCGCGGCCATTTGAATTGCCGCGTTCCGGTGCAGCGGCGAATTTGCCGGGACGCGCTCGTAGACCTTGATCGCCAGCTCCGGCTTCTTGAGCGATTCATAAAGATCCGCAAGCGACAGCAGCGCCAATGGATGACTGGGCACAAGGAAGAGCGACAGCTGCAGATAAACGAGACCCAGGTCTTCTCCGCCGCGGCGTCCCAGCGAGGCGCCGAGTCCGTACAAAGCCTCGCCGGCTCCGGCCTGCGCGTTCGATACGAGCGGCGGCAGCTTTTCGCCAGCCTTGAGCTTGCCCATCGCCTCGAGGACAAGGGGATGACGCGGCAGCGACTTGTCGAACGTTTCGAAAATCGTCAACGCTTCTTTCGGCGAGCGGTTGCGCGAGACCCAGCTGCCATAGGCCTCGACCACGCGCAGCGCGGTCGCGTCGAGCTTGTACGCGTGCTCGAGGCGCTTGCCGGCTTCCTTCTGGTTGCCCGCGACATCGTAGATCATGCCCGCGTGGAGCTCTTTGAAGATTGCATACCACTCGGGTCCTGCGAGCCGATCGATCGCGGCTACTGCGCCCTTGGAATCGTTGCCGCCATACATGCTCCAGGCCGACAGCAATGTCGCAGTGAGATCGGTGATCGGTCCGCGGACGGATTGGGCAAGATCGCGGCGCGCCGCCGGATATTGCTTGCGTTTGAGTGCGTGCACGCCGAGCACGAGCCGCGCGACACGATCGTTCTTGTCAACCTGAACGACGCGATCGGCATATTTGACGGCTTCATCCACCTCTCCGTCCACAAGGAACGAAAGGAACGCGCGGTCGAGCAGTTCGCTGTTGCCCGGGTCACGTTTGAGCGCCGCCCGGTAATAGGCCGCAGCTGCCCCGGCGTCGCGTTGCTGACCGGCATGACGGGCTGCGAGATAGCTACCGGACGCTGAGATGCTGCCGAGTTGCGGCGGACTCGACGCCTGCGCGGCAAGCTTGACGGGTGCCGCCGCGAGAATGGCAGCAAGCGCGCTGCCGGCAATGCAGCGGGCGAGGCTCGAAGACGTCACGGGCTAGTGCTCCAATGAGGCGGCCGGTCGCTGATTACGCGCGAACCGCAATGTTGCGCCGAGAATGGCCTTTTTGCGCCGCTCCTGCAAGAACGTGCCGGGCGGCGCCGACGAAAACCAGCATGAAAGCCATGATGTGGCGTTATCGTGACGGTGCCGGCAGGATCAAATCACATCTTTCGGTATTGCGCCGGCCACGGGAACCGGCTGGCCGCGACTCAGCAGGCCGCTCCCGGATTACATGTTCGGATAATTCGGCCCGCCGCCGCCCTCGGGAGGGACCCAGGTGATGTTCTGGTTGGGGTCTTTGATGTCGCAGGTTTTGCAGTGAACGCAGTTCTGGGCGTTGATCACGAATTTCGGCGCCCCCGCTTCCTCCACCCATTCATAGACGCCGGCCGGGCAGTAACGCGCTGAAGGACCGGCGAACACATCGTGTTCGGACTTTTTCTGCAGCCCAAGATCCGCAACCCGCAAGTGAATAGGCTGATCTTCTTCGTGATTGGTGTTGGACAGGAATACCGACGACAGCCGGTCGAAGGTCAGCTTGCCGTCGGGCTTCGGATAGGAAATCGGGCTACATTCGGACGCAGGCTTGAGCGATGCATAGTCCGGCTTGCCGTGCCCAAGGGTGCCGAAGAGCGAAAAGCCGAGCGTGTTCGTCCACATGTCGAGCCCGCCGAGCGTGATACCGGCCAACGTTCCGAATTTCGACCAGAGCGGCTTTGCATTGCGGACTTTCCAAAGGTCCCTGCCGATGGCCGAGGAACGCCAGCCACTCTCATAATCCAAAAGCTCGTCATGGCTCCGGCCGGCCGAAAGCGCGCTGGCGGCGGCCTCCGCGGCCATCATGCCGGACAGAATGGCGTTATGACTCCCTTTGATGCGCGGCACATTCATGAATCCGGCATCGCATCCAATGAGGGCGCCGCCCGGGAACGACAGCTTGGGCACCGATTGGTAGCCGCCTTCGGTCAAGGCGCGCGCGCCGTAAGAAAGCCGCTTGCCGCCGTCGAACGTCGCGCGCACGCGCGGGTGCGTCTTGAAACGCTGAAATTCCTCGAACGGCGAAAGATAAGGATTCGAATAGTTCAGGTACAGAACGAACCCGACTGACACAAGACTGTCGTCAAGGTGATAAAGGAACGAGCCGCCGCCGGTCGAACTGTCGAGCGGCCATCCGAAAGTGTGCTGCACGAGACCCTTTCGGTGCTTCTCTGGCGCCACCTGCCACAGTTCTTTCAGGCCAAGTCCGAATTTCTGCGGTTCGCTCCCGCCCGCGAGGGCGAATTTCGCTATCAATTGCTTAGCGAGATTGCCGCGCGCGCCTTCGCCGAACAGCGTGTACTTCGCGCGCAATTCCATCCCGCGCGTGAAACCGTCCTTCGGCTCGCCATTCTTGCCGACACCCATGTCGCCGGTGGCAACGCCCGCAACCGCGTCATTGTCGTCGTAGAGCACCTCGACCGCGGCAAAGCCCGGATAGATTTCAACGCCGAGCGCCTCGGCCCTGCTTGCCAGCCAGCGGCAGACGTTGCCGAGCGACACGATAAAATTTCCATGATTGCTCATCAGCGGCGGCATCATGAAATTGGGCAGTCGCAGCGCGTTGCCTGCAGTAAGGTAGTAGAAGCGGTCATCCGAGACCGCGGTCTTGATCGGCGTATCCTCCGCGTGCCAATCCGGCAGCAGGCGATCGAGGCCTACCGGGTCGATTACCGCGCCCGACAAAATGTGGGCGCCGACTTCGGAGCCCTTCTCCACCACGACAACCGAGATCCCGGGATTGACCTGCTTGAGACGGATCGCGGCCGCCAGCCCGGCGGGCCCGGCGCCGACGACAACCACGTCGAATTCCATCGCCTCTCGTGCAGGCAACTCGGCCATGAATTTCTCCCAGGTCATTCTCTACTTTTGCACATGGGGCGGCAATCGCGCGACCACCATGCTAATGTGTATAAATGGTCCCCGGTCACGAAAGTTC
>DATBTA010000111.1:0-3531 GCA_036559505.1 Pseudolabrys sp.
AAGCCGCCGTTCTTGCCAATCCGACTCTCGTCTTAACGCTAACCGCAGAGCGCCGCCGCCAAATACCGCACCGGGCACGATCTCTGCACGACTTCCCCTGTCGCCGCACAATGCGGGCGCGCTGTGCCGATCGGGGACAGGCGCGGCACCTTTAACGTCTCGCGGCGGCACAGGATGTCTCGTGAAGCATACATCGACGCGCCTCATTTTCGACTATTGGAACCGTCAGCGGGGCGAACGTTCCGCCCCAACGCGTTCCGAAATCGATCCGGCCGCTATCCGTCACGCACTCGGCGACGTCTTTATGCTCGCAGCCGATTTCATTGATGGGATTCGGTTCCGGCTTGCCGGCACCCGCGTCTGCGCCCTGTTCGGCCGCGAAATCAAAGGAGAGCGCTTTAACGCGCTTTGGAGCGAAGCGAGCCGCGCACAGATTTCGAATATTGGCAATGCGGCCGTCAATGAGGCGATTGGTGCCGTCGCTGGTGTTACTGGACGGACCGAAAAGGGTGCCGACACAGAACTGGAACTGTTGCTGCTGCCGATTGACCATGATGGACGCACACGCGTTCGCGCTCTTGGTTCGCTGGCGCCCCTGGCACAGCCTTATTGGCTCGGCGCAGAGCCCATCGTGGAGTTGGAATTGCAAACACTGCGCCATGTCGGCGCCACGCAATCCGACGTCGCGGTACCGCAATTGCGAAGCGGCGCCGGCCTGCGCATGCGGCATGGCTTTCTGGTCTATAGCGGCGGGCGCGAAATCAGGTCGTGCGACGGCACAAACTAACGCAACGTTAACGATAGGGTCATAGGCTTGTTAGCTGCGGAAAATAAACCCTTTCCGATCCCGACAGCTATGGCACTGCCCCTGAGCAAACCGGTTATTCTGCCTCTGGCCGAGGAACGCCGGCGCCATCAGCGCGTGAAGGTCAACCTGCTCGGCCGTTACATGCTGGCAGATCGGCGCGAATTCCCCTGTCAGGTTGTCGACATGTCCCCGGGTGGTATGGCGCTTCAAGCTCCAATGGCCGGCCAGCCCGGCGAGCGTGTGATCGCCTATGTGGACCATCTTGGCCGTCTCGAAGGCAAGGTCGCGCGCACTTTCGAGAACGGATTTGCAATGACGATCTCGGCCACGCTGCGCAAGCGCGACAAGCTCGCAGCGCAGCTTACATGGCTGGCCAACCGGCAGATTCTCAACCTTCCAGAGGATCGCCGTCACGGCCGGTTTGCGCCGCGCAACCCGATGGCGCGCCTCGTGCTGCCCAATGGCACCAATGTCGCCTGCCGCGTGATCGATCTGTCGCAATCCGGCGCCGCGATCGGCATCTCCGGTGAGCTGCGACCACCAATTGGCGTCGTGGTCACCGTCGGCAAGACGCAGGGCCGCGTCGTACGTCACATCGACGACGGATTTGCCATCGAGTTCATGCGGTTGCAGCACCCCGACTTCGTTGAAGAAAACGTGACCGGCGAATAGCGTCACTGCGCCGTAAACGCGATGCGCGGAATTGCGCGCTCGCGGTAACAGGGTGCTAGCTCCTGTCCTCCGCGGCGCTCCGACGACGCTGAAATCCCAAGGCTGCCAAAAGTAAACGCCTGCGCAGAACACCTGTGTGCGCGGGTTATTTCGCGCGCCGTACGTTAATGCATAAAACTTCGGTCAAATTGTATTGGCTCGGGTTTTAGGCAAGTTCTATTTGAGTTTTAAAAGTATTAGATCCAAGTTTTACTTGTCTTCTACTTAAAGTGACTTCCGCAACTTAGCCCCAATACAAGTCGTTTGTGGGAAATGTGGCCCCAACAAGACGGGAAGGGGCCGCAATGGCTAGGCGTTTCAAACATTCACTTCGAACCGGCGCCATGCTGGCGTTCGTGGCCGCGGCTATGCTCGCGGCCTCGGTCAGCGCAACGGCAGCCCGGGAGCGCACCGCGTCGCTTGGCAACCCGTTCCCGGCATTGGAACAGCCGCTTTACATTGCGGTCGGGGAACCGACGCGCCCGCCAATCGGTTGGGTGGATTTCTGCATCGAATACCAGCCCGAATGCACCACCAAGCCGTCGGCGCCGCGTGACGTAGTGCTCTCGTCCAAGGCCTGGGCCGACATGGTCAAGGTCAACGCCTGGGCAAACCAGGCGATCAAACCGATCACCGACATGGAACATTGGGGCGTCATCGAACGCTGGAACTATCCGGACGATGGTTACGGCGACTGTGAGGACTACGTGCTGCTCAAGCGGCGCATGTTGATGCAGGCCGGATGGCCGCGCGAGGCACTGCTCATCACCGTCGTGCGCGACAAAAAAGGCGATGGCCACGCCGTGCTCACGGTCAAGACCGATCGTGGCGAATTCATTCTCGACAATCAGGAACCGCAGGTTCTGTCGTGGGAGCGCACTGGCTACCGCCTTGTGAAACGCCAGTCGCAGTCAGATCCGAATACCTGGGTGCTGCTTGGCGAACCGCCCACGGCGCCGGCGATCGTTTCGGCGCGCTGACAAGAAAGGAATTCGCGTTCCCGGTCACGTCCCCACCCCTCCCCGTCCCCAGACCGGGTTCGCGAGCGGCCGGATCTCCCCCAAGATCCGGCCGCACCTTTTTGAGCAAGGGATGCTGAAATTTTGCGTGCGATTCCGCGACGGCGAAAGTCAGCGCGACACGCTGGAAGCTTCTTGTTTCAGGAGGCGGCGGCTTGCACAGCCGACGAAGCCGACGTCCCGCGGCGGCGGCGAAGCCATTTGCGGGCTGGAGCCTCGTAGTAAGTGTAGAGCACTAGTGAAATCGCCAAAACGACCACGAGAAGAAGCACCAGTTTCGTCGAATCGTAAAACAAGGAGTGTTTTGCCGATCCGGTTAGCTTGACGGCGATTCCCAGTACGACATCGTGGACGAGGTAAATAGAATAGCTTGCGCCGCCCAGGAGCAGAATGGGGCGTAATGCCAGCACACGCGAGCCAATATTTTCGTAGCGCGCTCCGCAAAAGACCAACAGCGCTGCAGTTGGTGCCAGCGCAAAATTCATATTCATCTTGCAGACTAGATTCGTGCAAGACATGTTTGCGCCGGCATTCGGGCCATTTGTTAGATAAGCAATCGCGCTGTAATTCAAATAAGTGATCGCGGCGACAGAGATTACGGCCGTAAAGAATACGACCGTGCCGACCAAGTTTTCCCGATCGGAGACCGATCGTTGTTCAAGATTGATATAGAGTTGGGCCACCAATGTTCCGAGCAAGAATTCGCCCAAGCGCACGTATGGCGAAAAGTACAACAACCACCGCACAAAAGACGTCTGGAAATGCTCCTGCGCTCCGGCAATCGGGCCGTAATGTCGGACTGCCCAAGTATCGATTGCGCTAGACCAATCGTAGAGGCCGATCGTCACTGCAATCCAAAGTACGCACCAGAACAAAGCAAGCGCGGCCGCAAGTCGTGGGGTGCGTGCTCGCAGAATAAGCCACGCGACCAACGGGTAAGCGAAATAGAAGAACCATTCGGTGCTGATCGACCAGGTAATCGGGGAGCCGCCG
>DATBTA010000112.1:0-9218 GCA_036559505.1 Pseudolabrys sp.
ATCCGTCCAGGATCGAGTGTGCCAGGAAAAGAAGCGCGCCGATCGTCTGCCAGAGCCAGTGCGCGGACAGAAAAAAGAGTGCGCCGCACAGGCCGATGCCGACCGAGAGCAAGGTGACCTGATTTGGTGTGATCCCGGTAGAGGCCAGGCAGCGGGCAATTCGCAGAGAAATCGGCCGCTCGACGTTCCGCGCCATGAATCCGTCGGTATCCTTGACGAGTCCGCGCAGCAAACGCCACTCCGCGTCGTCAACATCGGCTGGCGTCGTCACCACCAGCGGATCAATGGCGGCAGGAATTGCCGCCGGCGCGCCAAAGTGCCGCGTGAGCCGCGCCTGCGCCGCGGTCAGGTCATGGGCCCCTTTGTCCGCGTCCAGCACCGCCAGCGCATCCGCGACCACAGACGCTGCAAGCAAGATCATCTTATGCGGCATCGCCGCCCATCGGGCCGGCCCAGTCTGTGTTTCGGCGAGCCGCGCAAGCCAATTGGGCTCCGCGAGAATGGCCGCATGCGCAATGATCAGCGGCCCAGGTTGCAGAGCGAAGGCATCGGCGAGGCTGCTCCAGCCGGAGATGGCGGTGACGCCGGATGGCGCGGCCCGGTCGCGCGCCAGAAAATAGATCCGGCTGAAGCCGGCGCGGCCCGCCGCCACAACCGTCCGTCGCGCGAGGCCAAGACCGAGAACCCTTGGTTCGCCGCCGTCCGCAAATGCCGGCGCGATCGGCGACGCGCCGGCATCCGGCAAAAGAACCATTATTGGTGGGCTCGGGGCCCCGCTGTGCGAACCCTGCTGCATTGGATCTGCGCTATACCTCGGCTGGGCACCGGCGTTGATACTACAAGTGGTGCGTCTATTCTCGCCGCGGTCGGTGCCGAATAAGGAGGAGCCGGGTCATTTCCGTTTCGTTCATCATCGCGGGTTTCTTTGGCCTTGCGCTTGTCGTCTACCTGATTGTGTACAGCGGCGCCGGCGAGGTGGCCAACGCCATGCTGGTCGTCGGCTGGTGGCTCCTGCCGATAACAGCCTACCACATCGTTCCAATGCTCTTCTCCGCGCTTTCGTGGCGAGAGCTGTTGCCGCCTGCGACCCGTCCCGACGTTGTCAGTGTCACCTGGATCCGATGGATCCGCGAATCGATCAATTCGCTGTTGCCGGTCGCCAATATTGGCGGGGACATCGCAAGCGCGCGACTGGCGCACCTGCGCGGCGTTCCCGGCCCGCAGGCCGCGGCCAGCATGGTTGTCGACACCACGGTGGGTGTGGTCACCCAGATGGCCTTTGTCATCACCGGGGTCGCGCTGCTCGTGTTGCGGCCCACCGGCGGCGCCGCATTCGAGGTGGTGGCCGGAGTGTTGATTGGCGTCGGTGCGCTTGTCGCGGCCGTTGCGGCATTTGTCCTGCTTCAACACAAGGATATGTTTGCGCAGTTTGCAAGATTGGCGCGGGGGCTGTTGCCCGAGCAATGGCAAGCTCATTTTGCAGGAAGCGCATCGGCAGTCGACGAGGCCGTCGTGCAGGCCTATCGCAGGGGCGCCGCCTTCTTGCGGGCGAACCTGCTGCGTCTTATCGGATGGGCTGCAGGCGCGGGTGAGATCTGGCTGGTGACCTGGTGCCTCGGTCAGCCTCTCGGTGCGACCGATTCCTTTATCCTCGAAAGCCTGTCCTCCGGCGTCCGCGCGGCAGCGTTCATGGTGCCAGCGGCACTTGGCGTTCAGGAGGGCGGCCTTGTCCTGTTCGGAGCGTTGTTCGGCCTGCCGGCGGAGATCGGGTTGGCTATTTCTCTATCGAAGCGAGTGCGCGAGTTGCTTCTTGGGTTGCCCGGGCTGTTTTTTTGGTACTGGATCGAGGGGCATTATTTGCTGCGCCGGAACGGGGAGTAGAGGCACTCGCCATTGCACTCGTTCCCGATTCCGGTTTTGCGGTTTCGTCCATCGCGGTGGCCGGCGAATCGATGACGTTGGGCAAGCCGACCGCCTCACGCAGCTCCGCGCGCCGTGTCTGATAGTAGCTCGAGCGCAAGAACGCGTAGAAATCGATGGACGCATCCTCGGCCATCTTCAACTGGCCGAGCCTGTCGACCGTGTCCAGGCTTGCCGTCATGATCGCGATCCCGATCTGCGTTCCAAACAGCAAGCCGACTGGATCGCCAAAGCGATCGACGACATCGCCGACAGCATCGCGCGTCGTCGTGGGGCCCCAGTAGGGCCGCACCATGTAGGGACCCTCGCCGACACCCCAGACAAACATCGTCTGCCCGAAATCGCCGCTCTGCTGCGGAATGCCTTCCCGGGACGCGAGATCGACAAGGCCGCCGATTCCGAACGTCGTGTTCATGGCAAAACGCGCCGCCGTTTTGCTGGCGGCGTCGAGGCGGCCCTGCAGCAAATTGTTCACGAAGATTCGCGGCTCTTTCAGGTTCGAATTGAAATCGTGCACGCGATCATGCACGGGGCGCGGCACGACCGTCTGCACGGCCACCGCGACGGGGCGCAGCATTTCCTGATTCACCGCTAGCATCTGACGATTGGAATGCTCGTTGGGATCCTGCATCGCCAACGACGCGTCCCGCGGGGTCGCGGCGCAACCACCTACAATGACAGGCAATGCGACTATGATCGCCCATCTGCCCCAGACTAGACCGCGACGCATATACTTTCCCGCCCCTATCCAATTCCCCTGCAGGCCCGAGGCTTTTCGAATCCCATCACGAGCGCACCACGATGATGTAGCCCGCTGACCGGATCGAGTCCGACAAAATTAGCAGAGCCGCCACGGCATAAGTGTTACTTTTTTGTCACAGATCCCAGTTTTAGGTTATTTATTTACTACCGCGGGCCTTGTTCTGTGTTGCCAAGAGCGCGGGTTGGAAGAGCACGGCCGCCGCAAGCGTCGTCACGAGGCATAGGGCCATCAGCTTGCCCATGCTCGACGTACCCGGGTGATGCGAGAACCACAGGCTGCCAAAAGCGGTCGCGGTGGTACAGGCGCTGTAGATGACAGCCCGCGTCAGACTCGATTGCAGAAAGTTCCGCTCACCGGAACGCCAGGCCATGATGTAGTAGATCTTGAACGCGACGCCGACGCCGAGAAGCAGTGGTAGTGCGATGACGTTCGCGAAGTTCAGCTGCAACCCGATCACGACGCAGATCTCCAGCGTGACGACGATCGCGACGAGCAAGGGCACCAGCGTCAAGGCGACGTGACTCCAGCGGCGTAACACAATGAAAAGGATGAGCGCGATCGACGCCACGGACCAGATTGCGGCCTGAATGAAAGCTTTGACGATGGTTGCCGCTGCTTCGATGACGAAGACCGGCTTCCCGGCTGCGTCAGGTGCAACGTTGCGCACGGCTGCCACAAAACGCTCCAGGGTCGCGTTGTCATTGCCATCGCCGCTCGGCGCAACCTCGACCCGGTTTAGCCCGTCGGCCGAGACCCAGCGCTGTGTCAACGACTGGGGCAACATCTCGATCGTCACGTGCTCGGCCATGAGCAGGCTTCTGACCTGACGCAGGGTTGTCACCAATGGCGCCACGAGAACGCGCTCGGCGTCGTCCCGGGCCGCCTGGGATTTCTTTGCCAGTGCTGCCAGGACGCCTGCGAGGCGGCGTGCCTGAACGGCGGCCGGGCTCGTGTCGGACTCGGCTGCGGCACCGCGCAGGTCGCTGGCTGTTGTGTCGATTGCTGCCAGCGTGTCGGCCGGCGTCGGTTTCGGTTCGACCTGGTCAGGATTGAGCGTGTTCCGGAGGAAAAAACTCGCATCGTCAATGATCGCAAGCTTCTCGTCCTGGTCCTTGGGAACGAAGCTTTGCAGCGTCACGACGTGCGCGACCTCCGGCAGCTGGCGCAAGCGTTCGGCAAGCGCGGAAGCGCGCGCGGCATTACTTTCAAGAATGTCGAGCGTGTTCGGGCTGGTGTCGGGATCGGCCATCAGATCGAGCAGGGTTGCCACCGATTCAGTGTCCCGGGACCGCAGGTCGAGCGGGTTGAAGTTGAAGCGCAGACCCGCAAGCAAAGGCAGGCCGAGGATCGTGACCGCCAACGTCATGCCGACGACCCATTTGCGTTGCGTTTCGAGGAAGCGGTCGACCGGCGCAAGCGCGGCATAGCCAACCGGCGCGGGCTCGCCCGGAGGCTTGAGGACGGCGAGCAGCGCCGGCAGCAATGTCACGGTCGTTCCGAACGCAACGATCATGCCTGTTCCCGCGATCAATCCCAGTTCGGACAGGCCGACATAAGCCGTCGGCAGGAACGAGTAGAAGCCCGCGGCGATCGATGCTGCCGCGAGCAAAAGCGGCCCCGCCAATCCATTCGCCGTCCCGAGCAGGGCGTCCTTGAGGTCGTGTGATTCAAATCGTTCGGCGCGGTAACGCACGCTGAATTGGATGCCGAAATCGACCCCGAGCCCGACAAAGAGCACGGCGAAGGCAACGGAGATCAGGTTCAGGGCTCCCACCATCCAGAGCCCGATAGCGGCGGTGAAGATGAGCCCGGCCGCCAGGTTGATAAAAACGGCCAGGATGATCCGGGCCTTTTTCAACGCGAGCCACAGCACCAGCACAACAAGGAGAAGGGTGATGGCGCCATTCAGCGCGGCGCCGTCGGCAATCGTGGCGAATTCCTCGTCTGAGAGGGCCACGGATCCGGTGAGGCGCACCGTCACGCCTCGCTCAGGTGTCAGTCCGAGCCGCGACGCCGCCTCGCGTATGGCCGCGGTCGCCTTGCGCCCGGGCTGCAGGTCGTCGAAGTCCAGGACCGGCTGAATGTTGATGAAGCGGCGAAGCTCGGAAGGCTCCGGCGTCTGTCCTGTTATCAATTTGCGCCAGGAAAAGGCCGGATACTTTCCGCTCGACAGCGTTTCCAGCGCATCGGCAATTTCCGTGAGCGCCGGCCTCAGATCCTCGAGCTTTGTCTTCCCCAGGCGCAATCCTTCGGTTGACTGAGACAGTGTGCGAAGAATACCTCGCAATGTCGGATCGGCCGAAAGCGTCCCGAGGAACGGCTGCGCGCCGATAAGATCATTGGCATCGCGGCGCACTTCGTCGAGAGAACGAAAAAGGACGCCGTTCCGCGCGAAGAATTCGCCGCCATCGGGGCGGGAAACGGTCCGGATCACGTCCGCGTGGCGCGAGAGGTCGTTTGCGAGTGTGTCCGCTGCTTCCTCGGCAGCCTCGGGCGTGGCGGCGTCAACGACGGCGATGATCTGATCGACACGCCAGGGAAAGGCACGATCGAGCGCGCGTTCCTGCTGACGCCACGGCAATGAGCTCGACAAAAGCTTGTTGCTGTCGGTCGTGATGGCAAAATTGGAGGTGAAGTAGAGAGCCGACAGGAGTGCAACGAGCAGAAATGCAAGAATTACGAGCCATGCATGCCGCGTCGACAGGCGCACGGCCTGCGTAGTTGCGGTGATTGCCAGCTGATTGACGGTCTTGTTCATTGAATTTGCAAAAAAAGCATATTCATTTCAGGCTGTCGCCTGCGTCTTGACGGAGCCGTAATCCAATTCCAAAACGTTCCTGCAGATACGGCAAACCGCGCATGACGAAAGGTCGCGGCCGCCCAGCCAGGTCGTGCCCATCCGGGAGAGTGGAAACCACAATGAGAGAGTCCGAATTCAACTTGCGTCATTTACTCGTAATCGTTGCCATAGTTGCCGCCGTCCTGGTCGCCCCGATCCGATTGCACGCGCAGTCGTCAGCTGTGACGCACATTCAGAGTTATTACCAGCAGTTGATGCCGACGATCCAGCAAGCGGGGCGCCTGAGCGTCCGCGAGCGCGATAGGCGGTTCACGCCCGCCATTTCATCGGCTTTCGATCTTCCGACGATGACGCGATTGGCCGTGGGGCCGGCCTGGCAGAGTTTCTCGCCAGCCCAGCAAGCCGCAGTGCGCGATGCTTTTGCAAAGTTCATCATTGCCGACTACGCAAGCCAGATTAAGGACTATTCCGGAGAAAGTTTTGTCGTAGACCCGACATCGGTGCCGGAGCCGCGCGGCGGTGGCGAAATTGTGAAATCCAGGCTGTTGCAGCCCGGCGGCCGCACTGTGAGTATCAACTACCTGGTTCGGGGTGGGCGGGTGATCGACGTCTATCTCAACGGGACTATCAGCGACCTCGCGACGCGACGCGACGAATTTGCCTCGATTATCGCTTCGGGCGGTGCCGACGGTTTGATCAAGAGGTTGCATGATCGAACGCAGAAGCTGCTTGGGGGATAAATCTCGATCGTTCGATGCCGGTTCGCCGATGGGTCGGCACGGTTCGAATCTTCGGCATATCGGAACCCGCGACGGATGAACACTCAGGGCAAGGTTCTCGTCACCGGTGCAAGCGGGTTCATCGGCTCGGCGATCGCGCACAAACTCGTCGAAGCCGGTTTTTCTGTGCGCGCGCTCGTCCGTGAGAAAGGGCCTTACTCCAACCTCGCCGAGCTCGACATCGAATTTATCGAAGGCGACCTGCGTGACCGAGCTTCAATCGATCGCGCCGTCGCGGGCGCGCGCTACGTTTTTCATGTGGCGGCGGATTATCGTCTGTGGGCCCCGGATCCAGGCGAAATTTATGCCACCAACCTCGAGGGCACCCGCAACGTCATGCAGGCGGCATTGCGCGCGGGCGTCGAGCGGATCGTTCATACCAGCAGCGTGGCGACCATTGCATTGCGATCCGGTGAGATCGCGGACGAGTCAATCCCGATGCCCGAAAACGAGGCAATCGGCGCATACAAGCGCAGCAAGATCGCGGCCGAACGCCTGGTCGATTCCATGGTGGCTGAGCAGGGTCTTCCTGCGGTCATCGTCAATCCCTCAACGCCGATTGGACCGCGCGACGCGCGGCCAACCCCGACCGGCCGTATCATCGTGGAAGCCGCCAAGGGCCGGATCCCGGCGTTTGTCGATACGGGACTCAACCTCGTCCATGTGGACGATGTGGCGGACGGTCATCTCGCGGCAATGCGCTCCGGAAAGATCGGGGAGCGCTACATTCTCGGCGGTGAAAACGTCTTGTTCTCGCAGATGCTGAAAGACATTGCGGGGATCGTGGGCCGCCGCGCGCCTTGGGTGCGGCTTCCCTGGCGTGCCCTGATTCCGGTCGCATTTGCTGCGGAGGCTGTGGCGCGAATCACAGGACGCGAGCCCCTTGCGACCTTGGACGGGGTCTATCTGGCGCGATATCGCATGTTCTTTGCCTCCGCCAAAGCCGAGCGGGAGTTATCCTATCGTTCGCGGCCATATATTGAGGGAATTCAAGACGCCCTGCAGTGGTTTCGTGCCGCTGGATACTTGAATTTCCCATAGGGTCGGATACGAATGATCTTTGCAGGGTCCGTCAGGGGGGCGGGATGCCAAGACCGACGACTATTGTTGCCGTGACGTCGCTTGCGCGCGAAGCCTTTGTCGCGCGTGGTAGCGGGGTATCAGTGGTTTGCAGCCAGGGCGCGCGCCTTGGCGCGGCTTTGCACGCGGCGATTCACCCCGGCGTTTCGGGCATCATCAGCTTTGGAATTTCCGGCGGGCTGAACCCGGAGCTCGTTGCCGGTAATTGGGTCGTCGCATCCACCGTCCGGTATCGCGATCGCGCTATCGCGACCGATTCGAAATGGACGCAGGAACTCTCCAAGCGCCTTCCGGGCGCCGTGCTTGCGGATATTGTCGGCTCAGACACCATGGTGCCGACGCCTGCAGAAAAGTCGCATCTCTTCCGAACGACAGGCGCGGTTGCTGTCGACATGGAATCCCACATCGCTGCGGAGATTGCCGCCGCGCACCAGATTCCATTTGCCGCTTGCCGGGTCATTATCGACTCGGCGCATCGGGCCCTGCCCGCCGCGGCGGGCCCGGCATTGGACTCGAACGGCGCCGTGAATGTTTTTGCGGTGATGCGCTCCCTCATGCAAACGCCTGGCCAGCTTCCCGATCTCGCTCGCGCGGCGCTCGATGCCTGCATCGCCGAGCGCGCCTTGAGAAAAGGCCGAAAGCAGCTGGGACTCGGATTTGCGTCGCCATTTGTCGATGGACGCGCCGTCGAACGTGATTTCGCGGGGCAGGCAGACGTATCGAACGATTTTCTCCGGCCGCCGATTTGCGAAACCCCGTGATCGGCTGAGAACGGCGGCGCGGTTGTTGCGCGGCCAATAGCGACTGTGCACGGCCTCGTCGGGGAAACCATCTGTGACGCGCGATCATAAAAAACAGCCTGGCAGTGATCAGATCACGGCGTCATTTATTGAAACTGCCATCCGGCTGGCGGTTCTCGCCCTTCTGCTTTACTGGTCTTTTGTTCTCGTTCAGCCATTTATTTCAATTTTCATTTGGAGCGCGGTGTTGACCGTCGCGCTCTCTCCCATTTTCGAATGGATTTCGTTCCGGCTCGGAGGGCGGCGTCGATTGGCGGCCGCACTCATGACAGTTCTGAGCCTGCTGGTCATTATCGGCCCGGCGACATGGCTTGCCTCGGGCCTGGTCGACAGTGTCCGGATCATTTCCGACCGGCTCGATCCTTCGATGCTGGCAGTACCGTCGCCGCCTGTTTCGGTGAAAGACTGGCCGCTCATCGGCGAACCGATCTATCAATTCTGGGATCTGGCTTCAACGAACCTGAGCGCTGCCTTCGCCAAGATCGCTCCGGAACTAAAGCCGCTGGGCGGCAGATTGCTTCGCGTCGGTGCCGATACCGGTCTGGGTATTTTGAAGTTTCTCATTGCCGTTCTCGTCGCCGGATTTCTGTTTTCGCCGGCGCCCGCGCTTGCCGCCGCGGTCAAAAGGTTTTCACGGCGACTCAATCCAGAGCGCGGCGAAGAGCTTGTCGGCCAGGCAGCGGCGACCATCCGGGCGGTTTCGCGCGGCGTGATCGGCATTTCAGTGCTGCAGGCGCTGCTGGCCGGCATAGGTTTGATAGCCGCCGGCATTCCTCAGGCAAGCCTGATTACATTCGCCGTCCTGATTCTCGGAATAATCCAGATCGGACCCACGATTGTCATCGTGCCGGTCATCATTTGGAGCTGGATGACAATGGAGACCACGTCGGCGCTCCTGTTCACGGCTTACATGGTGCCGGTGAATCTATTGGACAATTTATTGAGGCCCCTCGTGATGGGCCGCGGCCTGAAGACTCCAATTCTCGTCATTTTAATCGGGGTCATCGGCGGCACGCTCGCTTATGGCATCACCGGACTGTTTCTGGGACCGATTGTATTGGCGGTCATTTGGGAGC
>DATBTA010000113.1:0-5359 GCA_036559505.1 Pseudolabrys sp.
CATCAAGCAGACGCTTTATCGTACGTCGGCGGAATCCCCGATTGTGAAACAGTTAGTCGAGGCGGCGGAAGCCGGGAAATCGGTGACCGCGCTGGTCGAGTTGAAGGCGCGGTTTGACGAGGAGGCCAATATCCGCTGGGCAAGGGACCTCGAGCGCGCCGGCGCGCAGGTCGTCTACGGCTTCATCGAGCTGAAGACACACGCCAAGCTGTCACTGGTTGTCCGCCGCGAGGCCGGCGAGCTTGCCACCTATGTGCATGTTGGTACCGGCAATTACCACCCGGTGACCGCGCGGGTTTATACCGATTTGTCGTTCTTTACCGCGGAGCCAGTGATAGGCCGCGACGTCGCGCGCATCTTTAACTACATCACCGGGTATGCGGAGCCAGCCGAACTTGAGCGGATGGCGATCTCGCCGATCAATTTGCGCAAGAGGATTCTGGATCACATTGCGCAAGAGGTCGCTCACGCCAAGGCGGGGCGGCCGGCGTCAATCTGGATGAAGATGAACGCGCTCGTTGATCCTGGAATCATCGATGCCCTCTACGACGCCTCGGCTGCCGGCGTTTCGATCGATCTCGTGGTGCGCGGAATCTGCTGCCTGCGGCCGGGAGTGCCCGGCCTGTCGGAGAATATCCGCGTCAAGTCCATCGTCGGCCGATTCCTCGAGCATGGGCGTATTTTCTGTTTCGGCGCAGGCCATGCGCTCCCGCACCCAAAAGCAGCCATCTATATTTCGTCGGCCGACATGATGCCGCGCAATCTCGACCGGCGCGTTGAAGTGCTGTGCCCGATCCTCAATGCGACCGTGCACGAGCAGGTCCTCGGCCAGATCATGGTGGCGAATTTCAAGGACAACGAGCAAAGCTGGAAGCTCTTGCCCGACGGCAGTTCCACGCGCATAAAGGCGGCCCCGGGCGAAGAGCTCTTCAACGCCCACAAATATTTTATGACAAATCCGAGCCTATCTGGCCGTGGGAAATCGCTCAAAGAGTCGTCGCCGCGCAGCCTTATACGCCGCCTCATCGAGGGCGCGTAAGCGTTCGCACGCGATCATCCCAAAGGGCCGGCTTGACCACGGGCCGCCGATCGCCGTCATTGATATCGGCTCGAACTCGATCCGCCTCGTCGTCTACGAAGGCCTGACGCGCGCGCCGACGCCGATCTTCAATGAGAAGGTCTTGGCGGGGCTGGGGCGACAGGTCCAGTCGACTGGTTTGCTGCCGGCCGACGCTATCGAGACTGCGCTCGATGCATTGAAGCGCTTTCGCGCTCTGTGTGACATCCTGCATGTGCGGCGCATCTGGGCGATCGCGACGGCGGCATGCCGGGATGCGCGGAACGGGCGCGCGTTCATCGCCGAAGCCGAGCGCATCTGCGGCACGCGCATTTCGATCCTCTCGGGCAAGCGTGAGGCTCATCTCACGGCGCTCGGAGTCGTCTCCGGTATTCACAAGCCGGACGGTATCGTGGGCGACCTTGGTGGCGGATCGCTCGAGCTCGTCGATGTCCACGGCACGCGCGTGCGCGGCGGCGTGACACTGCCACTGGGCGGCCTGGCCTTGCAGGACATCACCGGCAAATCGCTGAAAAAGGCCGAAAAATTCGTCGAAGAGGCGTTCGAAGACCTCGACATGCTGCACGACGGGGAAGACCGCACTTTCTATGCGGTCGGCGGCACCTGGCGCGCATTGGCCCGCCTTCACATGTGGCAGACCGGCTATCCGTTCCACATCATGCACAACTATCGGATTTCCGCGCGCGAGGCGCAGGAATTCTCCCGGCTGGTGCACCACGTCGATCCGGAGACCCTGTCGAAGATCGAAGTCGTCAACGCCGCGCGCCGACCTTTGCTCGCTTATGCAGCGCTGGTCATGGAAAATCTCGTCCAGACCATCAAGCCGAAACAGGTGATTATTTCGGTGCTCGGTGTGCGCGAGGGTCTGCTCTATTCATTGCTGAATACGCGTGAACGCGCGCGAGATCCGCTTATTTCAGCAGCGGCCAACCTCAACGTACTGCGCTCACGCTCGCCGCGGCACGGGGAGGAGCTGATCGCCTGGACCGACCGCTTTATTGCGTCGTCAGGCTTGGAAGAGACTGCGGACGAGCAGCGCTTGCGGCATGCCGCCTGCCTGCTTGGCGACATCGGTTGGCGCGCGCATCCGGACTATCGCGGCGAGCAGTCGATGAACATTATCGCGAATGGCGCTTTCGTGGCGATCGACCACCCTGGCCGCGCCTATCTCGCGCTGTCGGTGTACTTTCGCCATGCAGGCTTGAGCGAGGAGGACCTGTCGCCGCGGCTGCGCGAACTCGCGACGACGCGCATGCTTGATCGTGCACGCGTGGTTGGCGCTGCCATGCGAGTCGCCTATATCCTGACGGCTGGGCAGGCCGGGGTGCTTCCAAAGACACCGATGCAAGTCAAACGTGGCAAGCTCGTTCTCAAACTGCCGGGTGCATACGGCGAGCTTGCAAGCGATCGGCTGGCCAGCCGATTGCGACAATTGGGACGGCTGGTCGGCCGCGAGTCGACGATAGAGACGTAGTCCCGCCAGACGGTGCTTAGTCCTTCTCCACCGTCACGACCTTTCCCTTGTCGACGGCGAGTGCCAGGTGCCCGTGCTTGAGCGCAAGCGCTTTTTCGCCGAACAGTTCACGCCGCCAGCCTTTCATCGCGGGAACGTCGGCCTCGTCGTCGGCGGCGATCCGGTCAAGATCGTCGACGGTCGCAATGACCTTGGCGGCGACGCTGTGCCGTTCGGCGGTCATCCGGAGCAGAACCTTGAGCAATTCGACTGTTGCAGCGCCGTTTACGGCCGGACGGAAGCGTTCCAGGCGCGGCAGCGTCTTCTGATCTCGTTCAAGCCCGCGCTTGACAGCATCAATGATCTGCTCGCCCCAACGCGAACGCTCGAAGCCCTTCGGCAGCGAGCGAAGTTGGCCAAGCCGCTCCGGCGTGGTCGGTGCCTGAACGGCGATGTCTCCGATGACGTCATCCTTGAGCACGCGCCCACGTGGCACATCGCGCGTCTGCGCTTCGCGCTCACGCCATGCCGCAATTTCGATCAAAACGGCAAGCTCTTTCGGCTTGCGCACGCGGCTTTTCAGCCGCTCCCACGCCCGTTCCGGGTCCGCCCGGTAGGTGTCGGGCGAGGTGAGGACATCCATTTCGGCCTGGACCCAGCTGTTGCGGCCACGCTTCTCCAGATCCTCGGTGAGCTTGAGGTAGACGGCGCGCAAATGCGTCACATCCGACAGCGCATAGGCAATCTGTGCGTCGCTGAGCGGTCGGCGCGTCCAATCGGTGAAACGGTGTGATTTGTCCAGTGTGTCGCCGGTGATGCGCTGCACCAGCTGATCGTAGGAGATGGAGTCGCCATATCCGAGGACCATGGCGGCGACTTGTGTGTCGACAATCGGGTGGGGGATCTTTTGCGCCAGATTCCAGACGATTTCGATGTCCTGCCTGGCAGCATGGAAAACCTTGATGACCTTCTCGTTTGCCATCAAGTCAAAAAACGGCGCAAGGTCGATGTCGTTAGCCAGGGCGTCTATGACAACGGCTTCGTCGGCTGAGGCCATCTGCGCCACGCACAGCAGCGGATAATAGGTGGTCTCACGCAGGAATTCGGTGTCGATCGTCACGTAGCGGTGTTTCGCCGCCCGTGCGCAAGCCGACACCAGTTGATCGGTGGTGGTAATAAGGTCCATTTCGGGGCTGACACTAACCCCATCAGGGTCGGTCATGGCAACCCGCTTCATGGTCCGCGCACGCGAGGCATCATTATGAATTCCCACGGGCTTGGCATGGCCCCGACCGGCACCTCAATCAGCGTCGGCTCGCGGCGCGCGAACGATTCCCGCAGCGCCATGCGCAGTTCGTCCGGCCCACGCGCGCGGCGGCCCACCGCACCGAAACTTTCCGCGTATTTGACGAAATCTGGATTGGCCAGGTCGCAGGCTATCAGGCGATTACCGAAATCTTCCTGCTGGATGCGACGGACGTTGCCAAAAGCGCCATCAACAAAAACGATAGCGACCAGCGGGATGCCGTGCCGGATCGCGGTGGCAAGTTCGTTGCCGGTGTAGAGAAATCCGCCGTCGCCATTGATAGACAGAACCGGCACATCCGACTTTGCATGCTGCGCACCAAGCGCGGTCGCATAACCCCAGCCGAGATTGTCCTGATAGCCGGGCGAAAGAAACGTGCGGGGTTTATAAACGGGCAGTGCAAGGCGTGCGGCAAATCCGATCTGCGTGACTTCGTCGACAAAAATTCCGTCTTCCGGCAGTTCGATGCGGATCGCCTCGAGGAAGGCCAGTTGCGGCGCGAGCTTAGCAAGACGCTGCCGCAGCTTGGCCTGGCGACCCAGCATTTCGTCGCGACGCGAAGAACGGCGGAAATTGAATTTGGCAAGCTGATCGATCAGTGCACGCAAAATCGGAGCAGCGTCGCCGACAAGCGCTACTTTCGGCTTGTAGATCCGCGCTGCCTCTTCCGGGTTGGCGTCGACGCGCACGACCTGCAATGCCTTGTCCATGCCCCACTGAGTCATCGGATTGAGAAGGCGCGTACCGACGGCGAGCACGGCATCCGCCTCCGCCCATAAGTCGCGACCCAGCGGCAAGGTCACGCTGAAGGGGTCTCGCGAATCCAAGACGCCGCGCCCACGCCGGTAGCCGAGCACGGGCGCCTGCAGCATATCCGAAAGCAGCGTAACCTCCGCTGCGGCGTCCTGCGCTCCGCCGCCCGTGACGATCAGCACGCGTTGGGCACTGCCGAGAATTTTTGCCGCGGCGCGTACTCTATCGGCATTGATTTTTGGTGTGCGGGGCGGAGCAGGAGGCGCGATTTCCGGCACAGGGCCGCGTTTGCCCCAGACGTCGATCGCGCATTCGATCGCTGCCGGCCCTGGACGATCGCGGCTCATCGACTGAATGGCTTTTGCAATTTTGATCGATGCCTCGGCCGGATCTCGAATGAAAGACGAATGGTCAACGAGGCGGGACACAATTCCGGCCTGATCGCGGATCTCGTGCAGATGACCGTGACCTTTGCCAATTGCCGCCTCCGGGATTTGTCCGATGATCGCGAGCACCGGCGCGTTCATTCCGTAAGCTGTGAGCAGGGCTGCGCCGGAATTGAGCAGGCCCGGTCCGGGAACGACGGTGTAAGTTTGCGGCCTCCCGGTCGAAAGCGCTGCGCCGAGCGCCATGTAGGCGGCGCCTTGCTCGTGGCGGGTATGGACCACGCGCAGATTTTCGGATGAACGCTGGAAGGCGTCGAACAGATAATCGTTGTGGATGCCCGGCAGCGCATAGACGGTATCGAGCCCGTGCGCGATCAGGGTCG
>DATBTA010000114.1:0-24991 GCA_036559505.1 Pseudolabrys sp.
GCCGAACTCCTCCTCGATCAGCGCCTTCCAGGCCGGGCCGTTGACCATCACCAGTTCGTAAAAACGGTAGATCAGGGGATCGGTCGGCGGCATCGGCGTGCCGGTGCCGCGTATCGGCACCTCATTGAGCAAAGCCTGCTCGCTCTTCGAAAGACCGAACAGCTTGGCGGCGGCGGCGGCCATCGGCTTGGTCATCTTCTGCTGGCCGAGCACACCTCCGGTGATCATGACTGGCGACATGCCGCCGATCTGCTCGCAGATGTATTTCCAGCTCCAGCCCTTCTCGCGCTTGATGTCGAGAAGCTTTTCGGTGAGATCGGCGCGATCCATGACGATTCCTCCTCAGCAAGTGATCAGGACGCAGCCGCCTGCTGGCTGCGCGCCGGCCTAGTGGATGATTCTTGAGCTGTGGCGATCGTAGGTTCCGGCAGGCCGGGACGTATGACCGCAACGTGACGCGTTTCGTAGGTGTCGCCCGCCTCCTGGATGAAAGTGCGGCTGCGGCTCACCAGAAAATCGATAATGTGGTTGCGCGTGGCGTAGTAGAGCGGGTGCTTGTGGAAATCACTGCGCGCGCGCACACGCGGTAGCGGATTTTCCACGATCTCGGCCAATACTGCGCCCGGGCCGTTGGTCATCAGCACGACCTTGTCGGCGAGATAGATTGCCTCGTCGACGTCGTGCGTGATCATGAACACGGTCTGCCCGGTTTCCTGGCAAATGCGGCGGACCTCGTCCTGCAGGGTGCCGCGCGTGAGTGCGTCGAGCGCGGAGAACGGCTCGTCCATCAGCATGATCTTGGGCTCGATCGAAAGCGCACGTGCGATGCCGACCCGCTGCTTCATGCCACCAGACAATTCGGCCGGGCGTTTGTGCTCCGCACCCGTGAGGCCAACGAGATCAATAAATTTTTGGGCGTGTGTGGCCACCTGTGCGGCGGGCCAGGTGCGCCATTTTGACGATACCGCATACGCCACGTTGCCAAGCACGGTCCGCCAAGGCAACAGCGCATGGCTCTGGAAGATCACGGCACGATCGAGGCTCGGGCCTTCGATGGCTTTCCCGTCGACGATCACGGTACCGTTCGAGGGTGTGTCCAGCCCAGCGAGGATGTTGAGTACCGTCGTCTTGCCGCAACCCGAGTGGCCAATCACACACACAAATTCACCGCGCGCCATCGAGAACCACAGATCCTCGAATACCGTCGTGGCGCTGCCGCCAGGCGCCGGAAAGCGCCGCGCGATACCTTCGATTGAAATAAAATGGTCGGACATGTTCACTCCGGAAAGGTGACCAACCGGGTGAGGCGCGCAAGAATAAGATCGAGCAACATGCCGACGAGCCCGATCACCAGAATTGCGGTGATGACATTCGTAATCGACAAATTATTCCACTCATTCCAGACGAAGTAACCGATGCCCGTACCGCCGACGAGCATCTCTGCGGCGACAATCACCAGCCAGGCGATGCCGATGGAAATGCGCATGCCGGTAAGGATCGTCGGCGCGGCAGCTGGCAGAATGATGGTGAAGGCGCGGCGCAAGGTGCCGACTTCCAGAGTCTTCGCCACGTTGAGCCATTCGCGCCGCACCGCCGCAACGCCGAACGCGGTGTTGATCATGGTCGGCCACAACGAGCAGATGAAAATCACAAAAATGGATGACAGGCTGGAATCCTTGATGGTGTAGAGGGCGAGCGGCATCCACGCGAGTGGCGAGATTGGCTTGAGGACCTGAATGAATGGATCGAGCGCCTTGCTCATTAACGGCGACATGCCGATCAGGAAACCGATCGGCACTGCCACCGCGACGGCGAGCAGATAGCCGATCGCCACACGCGCGATCGAGAATGCGAGCTGAATGCCGACGCCCTTGTCGTTCGGCCCGTTGTCATAGAACGGCCGCTTGATATGGAACCAGAGCTTGGCGCCGACATCGGCCGGACCCGGCATCGCTGATTTGCCCTGGGTCGCGGTCACGCCCATGAGCTTTGCATATTCAGGGTCCATGGCCTGCGTGGGCCCTGCGCCTCGCGTGGCGAGGTGCCACGCGAGGATGAAAGCCAGAAAAAGCGCGATGGAAACGACGGCCGCGCGCCCGGTGAGCGATGCCGCCTTCATCTAGACCGCCTTTTTGATCTTGAAACTCTGTATGTACTCCTCGGGCTTCGAAGGATCGAATGTCTTGCCCATCACCACAAATGTCTTCGACGTGGCCTTGGGCGGTGTCAGGCCCACTTCCGCCATCAGCTTGGCGGTGTCGGTCGCAAGATAAACTTCCTGCGCGACTTTGGCGTAGTTCACTTCACCATTGATCTGACCCCAGCGTTTCATCTGCGTCATTATCCAGACCGCGAAGGACTGCCAGGGGAATGGATCGAAATCGATCCGGTCCGGTACCTTTCTCACGTTGCCAAGGCCGTCGGCAAAAGTGCCCGTAAGCACTTGCTCGACCACAGTCACCGGCTGATTGAGATAGTTGGCTGGTGCGATCGCTTCCGCAATCTGCTTGCGGTTCTCCGGCTTCGTCGCGAAGGCGGTGGCGTCGATGATCGACTTGAGCAGCGCCGCATAAGTGTTCGGGGTTTCGGTAACGAACTCCTTCGAAGCCGCAAAGGCGCAGCAGGGATGTCGATCCCAGATATCTTTCGATAAGATATGGATGTAACCGACACCATCATAGACCGCGCGCTGGTTGACCGGATCGGGCGCCAGGAAGCCGTCAATGTTGTCGGCGCGCAAATTCGCCACCATTTCGGGGGGCGGCACTGCACGAATCTGGATGTCCTGGTCGGGATCGATCCCGTGTTCGGCGACATAGTAGCGCAAGAGATAGTTGTGCATCGAATAGTCGAAAGGAACGGCGAACTTCATGCCCTTCCAGTCTTTCGGGTCGCGCTTGTCCTTGTGCTTGATCGCGAGGGTGATGGCCTGGCCGTTGATGTTCTCCACCGCCGGCATCGTGTAGGGGATCGGTTTGGAGCCTGCACCCATCGTGATGGCAATCGGCATCGGCGAGAGCATGTGCGCGGCGTCATATTCTTTGTTGATCGTCTTGTCGCGCACCACGGCCCAGCCGGCCGTCTTGATGACGTCGACATTGAGCCCGTGCTTCTCATAAAAGCCCATCGGCTTGGCCATGATGATCGGCGTAGCGCAGGTGATCGGGATGAAGCCGACCTTGAGGTCCTTCTTTTCGATAGCACCGCCACTGGCAAAAACCTCCGTCGCGGTCTTCAGCGGAAAGAATTGCGATAGCGCGGCGAGCGCCGTGGAAGCACCAAGCGACTGCAGAAAAGCGCGGCGGCCGATATCCCGCGGGAAAAGCGCGCGCATCACCGCCGAAGCAACCACGTTCTCGTAGCGTTTCTCTTCGCTCTCGCCCGGCACGCATTGCAGTTGTGCAGCGACGTCAAGCTCGTGCGCCGCCTGGCTGATATGACGGCCGCAAGAGCAGCCGCTGCTGTTCAATGAACGTGACGGGTTGAATGGATTGTCAAATGTGGACATGACTACGCGCCCCTGTTGGACCGGCCCCCGGACCGGCGATTTACTGTCAAACTGCAATCGACGTGCCAAAATCGATGCCGAATTGTGCGGCAACTTATTCTGCAGATACCGCTGAAATCTCGGGCTTAACCGCGCCAATACAAACGGAGACTGCCCTAATCTTGGGCAAACGCTCTAAACTTCGGCACGCTTGTCAAAAATTGCATCACGTGCGACGGGGGAGCCATGAGTGCTGAGGTGTCGATCGGCAATGGCAAAGGCACGCGACTCACGCCGCACCCCTTGCGCGCTGCGATACTAGGAGAAGTGCATGCGCGGCCGTTTACGCCACTCGAGACACCGAGGCGCATTCTGCATTTTGCCTTCGATACCGCCGGCGATGCCGCACGACAGGATCGAGCTGCGCTCGCTGATATGTGTGCGCGCCGCAATCTCGAGCCGTTGAAACCATCCGTCAAACAGCACCGCGTCGTGTTCGGCGGTGCAACGTTGCGCTGGGAGCAGCATTCGGAATTCACCACTTATACTTGGGAGTTGCCGTCGCCAGGCGCGACTCCGTTTCGTCCCGGCGCAGCATCGCTGGCGGCGCCCATGGGAGGTCTGCCGCAGCCAGGACCGGTGCTGGTGGCACTGGACCTGCACCTCCTGGCGGAGAAAAAGAAAAAGCTGCCGATCACAAAGCTGTTCGACCGCGCCAGCCTGGCGGTCGCGGAAAATTCCGACGGCCTTGGCTTGTTTGCAACGGATTTTCAGCCCAACGCCGCAGGTTTCGTGCAAATCCTCGTGCTTGATCGAGGTTTGGGCAGCGAGCGCGCTGGGGCCGTGGTCCAGCGCATCATCGAGCTGGAGACCTACAGAACGTTGGCGCTGCTGGGCCTGCCGGAGGCGCAACGCCTGCTGCCTTCGATCAATCGGATCGAAAAGCGACTCGGTGAAGTGACCGAGGAAATGCGCAGCACCGACAAGCTTATCGATAACCACCGTCTGCTCGGCGAATTGACTGCGCTCGCCTCCGAACTTGAGGCTGGCGCGACGGCCAGCCTGTTCCGTTTCGGCGCCAGCCGCGCGTACAACGAGATCGTTCATTTGCGCTTGCAGACCATCGGCGAGCGCAAGGTCGAGGGCCTGCCGACGTGGTCTTCGTTCCTGGCGCGGCGGATGGCGCCGGCAATGCGCACCTGTATTACCACCGAGGAGCGGCAGGCGAATTTGTCCGAGAAGCTCGCGCGCGCCGCCAATCTGCTACGCACGCGGGTCGATGTGGAGCTTGAGCAGCAAAACCGCGATCTGCTGCGCTCGATGAACGAGCGCACGCGACTGCAACTGCGGCTGCAGACGACTGTCGAAGGTCTCTCGGTTGCGGCGATCAGCTACTATGTCGTTGGGCTGTTCGGATATCTCGTCAAAGGCGCACACGACGAAGGCGTGCCGGTCAACGTTTCGTTCGCTACAGCGTTGTTCGTGCCGGCGGCCATACTCGCGATCTGGTGGATCGTCCGCCGCGTCAGGCGGAAAAATATCGCGGAGACGAATTAGGGCGCGGCCGAAAAATCCGGTGGCCCTGGTCTTTTATCCGATCCGGCCAGGATATATTTTCCCGCTCATGTCGGATGCCGGACACGCATTGACGCAGCAGTTTCTCGCCTGGGTGGCGGAGGCGCCACGCAGCTATGCCGAAGCCGATGCCTGGCGCCGGAGCTGTCCGCATCTGTCGATCTGGGAAGATGCCATCTCCGACGGACTGGTCCAATTCGAGAACGGCAGCAGCATGAAAGAATCGCGGATCGTGCTGACTGCGCGAGGACGCAGGCATCTCGGCCGCAGCTGAACGGCTCTAGGCGTGGGGTTTGCTGACCCCCGCGACACCCTCTCCCTTGCGGCTTGACCTCCTCGGATCGTTGGAGGACACTAGAACAAACCAAGAACATAAAAGCCGACGGGCCAGTGCGCTGGTCCGAATGTATCAGTGTCTTCAAAGGCTTAGGGATGATCGACCAGCTTCGCCAACGCCTGCAGGCCATGCAAAAGGCACCGGGGATCGAGGGCCGTCCCGGCGCCCTGCCCTTTGGCATCCCCGCCATCGATACGATGCTCGGCGGAGGCCTCGCCCGCGGTGCGCTTCATGAAATCGCGTCAACTAGCGAGGCGCACCTTCCCGCAGCGGCCGGGTTTGCTCTGGCAGTGGCGAAGCGTGCTGCTCCATCGCCTCGTTTGTTCTGGATCTCCGAGGATATGGCGTTCGCCGAAAGTGGCGTGCCGCACGGCGCCGGCCTCGATGCCTTTGGCCTGGCTCCGGAGCAGTTGGTGATGGTGTCCACCACGCATCGCCGCGACTTGCTGTGGGCGATGGAAGAAGCGTTGCGCTGCGGCGCAACCACCGCGGTGATCGGCGAAATGCGCGCCGGCGCAATCGACGGCGTTGCGATACGGCGGCTCTCACTTGCGGCAGCGGAAAGCGGCACGCTGGCTTTGCTGCTGCGGACAGAACCTCCGAGCGATCCTTCGACCGCAGCCACGCGCTGGGTCGTCGGTGCAGCATCTGCGATCGTTCCCGGCACCCCGCGCGTTGCCGCGCAGCTTGTGCGCAACCGCCGCGGCCCGACCGGAACGTGGATTCTCGAATGGAGTGACAGCGATGGGCAATTCATCCTCACAACGTATGCTCAGCCTTTGGCTGTGCCGGCTCTCGACCGACCGCATCATCAGGTCGCGTAAGCATGAAACATCCGTGCCGCTGGTCGTCACCGGCAAACACGGCAATGCCGAAGTCCTTACGGCCGCGGATGACGCGGCAAGACGGCTCGGCCTCACGTCCGGTCTCGCTCTGGCGCAGGCGCGCGCCATGCATCCCGGCATTGACGTCGCCGCTGAAGACGTCGAAGCCGATGCGGCCCTGCTCGACTCCATTGCCGACTGGTGCTTGCGCTACACGCCACTAGTTGCCTGCGATATGCCCGATGGCCTGCTGCTCGACATTAGCGGTTGCGCGCATCTTTACGGCGGCGAGCGCGAACTGATCGCCGATCTCAGCGGCCGCCTGGAAAAATCCGGCTTCACCTATTCGCTCGCCATTGCCGGCACCATCGGCGCTGCCTGGGCTGCCGCACGTTATGGCGAACCGGCAAGCTATGCCTGCGGCGAGGAACGCAGCGTTCTCGCGCCATTACCACTCTCCGCGTTGCGGCTTCCGCTGGCGACAGTCGCGAGCCTCGCCCGCGTTGGCTTGAAGCGCATCGGCGATATCGTCGATCTGCCGCGCGCGCCGCTGACCGCGCGCTTCGGGCTTGACGTGCTGCGGCAGCTCGATCGTGCCCTTGGCCACGACCATGAACCGCTGACGCCGCGCCTTCCGGTCGCACCTTATGTCGCCGAGCAGCGTTTTCCCGAGCCGATTGGCCGCGAGGAGGACGTGCTCGCGATCACTGTACGGCTGGCGCGCCGGCTACAATCCGCGTTGGAGCGTGGCGGCGACGGCGCGCGTCGCATCGAATTGAGCCTGTTCCGCACCGACGGCGTGGTACGCCGCATCGCCGCCGGCACCTCACGGCCATTGCGCGACCCGGAGGAAATCCGGGCGTTGTTCGTCGAGCGGCTCGCCGCACTCACCGACGCGCTCGATCCCGGTTTTGGCTTCGATATGGCGCGGCTATCGGTGCTCGTCGCCGAGCCCTGCCCGCCCGAACAGATCGGCATCGCCGGTGGGGAAGATGCGGCCGAACTCTGCCGGTTGATCGACCGGCTGAGCGCACGGCTGGGCCCGCGCCGGGTACGCCGTTTGGTCGCGCAGGACAACCATATTCCGGAACTGGCCGAGACCGCTTTGCCGGCACAGGCCGTCAATGGCGACACCGGCTGGAGCACATTCCGCCGTTATCGCAACGAGGTTGACCTGCCGCCGCGCCCGCTGCGGCTGCTGGCTCGGCCGGAGCCGATCGAAGCGGTAGCGGAGGTGCCGGACGGCCCACCGTTGCGCTTCCGGTGGCGGCGCGCGCTGCACGAGGTGGTTGCCGCCGAAGGGCCGGAACGCATCGAAGGCGCCTGGTGGAGCGAGCACGGCGGGCCTGCGCGCGACTACTTCCGCGTCGAGGACAAAAGCGGGCTTCGATTCTGGCTCTTCCGCGCCGGGCTCTACCGCGACCTCGCGCATGGCGCCGGTGTGCCGGCGTGGTTCCTGCACGGGACGTTTGCCTGAGGCTAAAGCGTAATGCGTTATCTCGAATTTGCCGCCGCCTCGAACTTCTCCTTCCTGCGCGGAGCCTCGCATCCGGAAGAATTGATGGTGCAGGCCGCCAGTATCGGCCTTGCCGGGCTTGGTCTGTGCGACCGCAATTCGGTCGCCGGCGTGGTGCGCGCGCATCTGGCCAAACGCGAGCAGAATTTGACGCTGCGTTATCATCCGGGCGCGCGGCTCGTCTTTGCCGACAATACGCCCGACATTCTGGTGTATCCGCGTAATCGCGCCGGCTGGGGAAGGCTTACCCGCCTGCTGACGCTCGGAAATCTCCGCGCCGAAAAAGGCGAATGCATTCTGTATCTCGACGATCTGCTCTCGCATGCCTTTGGGCTCGAATTGATCGCCATGGGCGGTCACGCACGATTCCTGGTGCGCCTGCGCGAAGCTGCACCTCATCGTGTCCGCCTCGCCGCTTGCATGCTCTATCGTGGACACGACCGCGCCAGGCTAGCACGCACAAAAACCATCGCGCACGATGCGCAGGTGCCTCTGATCGCCGCCAACGATGTGCTCTATCACCATTCGGACCGGCGGCCGCTTGCCGACGTGCTCACTTGTATCCGCGAAAAAACAACCATCGACCGCGCCGGGCGCAAGCTCATCATCAATGCCGAGCGATATCTGAAGCCGCCGCAGGAAATGTCGCGGCTGTTTCGCGATGCGCCGGAAGCGATCGAGGAAACGGTGACGCTCAGCGATGGGCTTTCTTTCTCGCTCAACGAATTGCGCTACGAGTATCCGGATGAGGAGATCAAAGGCTTCGACAATGCCCAGGATGCGCTGACGCATCTCACTTACGAAGGTGCGGCTCGCCGCTATCCGGCAGGCATCCCCGACAAGGTGCGCGACAATCTCGAACACGAGCTCAAGCTGATCGCGCAATTGCAATACGCGCCTTATTTTCTCACCGTCCATGACATCGTGCGCTTTGCGCGCTCGCAAGGCATCCTCTGCCAGGGGCGCGGCTCGGCTGCCAATTCCGCGGTCTGCTTTTGCCTCGGTGTGACGGAGGTCGATCCCGGCCTCGCCGATCTGCTGTTCGAGCGGTTCATCTCGCCCGAGCGGCGCGAGCCGCCCGATATCGACGTCGATTTCGAGCACGAGCGGCGCGAAGAGGTCATCCAGTACATCTACGGGAAATATGGACGCGACCGCGCGGGGATTGCCGCTACCGTGATCTCGTATCGCGGACGCTCGGCGATCCGCGAGGTCGGCAAGGCCTTCGGCCTCTCCGAGGATGCCATCGGCGCACTGTCATCGTCGATCTGGGGCGGCGGTGGCGGCGCGGTGTCGAAGGACGCCGTCACCCGCACCGGCCTCGATCCGCACACCCGCCGCATGCGCCAGATCTTGGCGCTGGCGCGCGAAATCAACGGCTTTCCACGTCATCTTTCCCAGCATGTCGGCGGCTTCGTCATCACGCGCAGCCGACTCGACGAGGTGATGCCGATCGGCAATGCGGCGATGGACGATCGCACTTTCGTCGAATGGGACAAGGACGATCTCGACGCGCTGGGCATTCTCAAGATCGACGTGCTCGGACTCGGCATGCTGTCGTGCCTGCGCAAAGCGCTCGATCTGGTCGACGGGCATTACGGCGAACGATGGACGCTTGCCTCCATCCCTTCCGAAGATCCCGCCGTCTATAACATGCTCGGCCGCGCGGATTCGCTCGGCGTATTCCAGGTGGAAAGCCGCGCGCAGATGACAATGCTGCCGCGCCTGAAGCCGAAGAATTTCTACGATCTGGTGATCGAGGTAGCGATCGTGCGGCCCGGACCGATCCAGGGCGACATGGTGCATCCCTATCTGCGCCGGCGCCGCGGGCAGGAACAGGTGACTTATCCGTCGAAAGCGCTCGAAGCAGTGCTGGCGAAGACTCTGGGCGTGCCGTTGTTCCAGGAGCAGGCGATGAAGATCGCGATCGTCGCCGCCGGTTTCACACCTTCCGAAGCCGACAGACTTCGCCGCGCCATGGCAACTTTCAAGCGCGTCGGCACCATTGGCACGTTTCAACGCAAGATGATCGACGGCATGCTGGCCAATGGCTACGAGCGCGATTTTGCCGAGCGCTGTTTCCAACAGATCGAAGGCTTCGGTGAATACGGCTTTCCCGAAAGCCACGCGGCGAGCTTTGCGCTACTGGTCTATGCCTCGGCCTGGCTGAAATGCCGCTATCCGGACGCTTTTGGCGCAGCACTTCTGAACGCGCAGCCGATGGGTTTCTACGCGCCGGCCCAGATCGTACGCGACATGTGCGAGCACGGCGTCGAGGTGCGTCCGCCCGACATTAATCATTCGCACTGGGATTCAATACTCGAACCGGGCCCCCGCGCGGCCGAGCGCATGCATGAACTGCATCAGGAGATGCGGGATGATGTGCGCACCACATGCGCTGTCCGCCTGGGCCTGCGGGAGATCAAAGGATTTAAGGAGGAGGATGCACGTCTCGTCATGGAAAAGCGTATCCACCCGTCATGGCCGGGCTTGTCCCGGCCATCCACGCCTTTCTTGAACGTAAGAAATGAAAACGTGGATGGCCGGCACAAGGCCGGGCATGACAGGTTAAAGACTTTCCTCCCTTACGATTCCATGCGCGATGTCTGGCTGCGCACCGGGCTTTCGTCGCGCGTGCTGGAGCTGCTGGCCGATGCCGATGCCTTCGGCTCGCTCGGCCTCACCCGCCGCGAAGCGTTATGGGCGGCCAAGGCGCTCGGCCGGGTCGGCGACCGCAATGATGATCTGCCGTTGTTTGCCATCGGCAGCGCCTCGCAGGCGCGCATCGTCTCACAGGAACCAGACGTGCGGCTGCCGCCAATGCCGGTCGGCGAAGAAGTCATCAACGACTACCGTTTCCTGCACCTCTCGCTGCGCGCGCACCCGTCGCAATTCCTGCGCGCCGATCTCGATGCGCGCGGCATCAAGCAAAACGAGACGCTGCGCCGGACGGCCTCCGGCATGCGCACGCGCATTTCCGGCCTGGTCACCTGCCGTCAGCGGCCCGGTTCGGCAAATGGCGTGGTATTCATGACCATCGAGGATGAAAGCGCGGTCGCCAATGTGATCGTATGGCCGAAAGTGTTCGAGCGCCTACGGCCGATCGTTTTAGGCGCGCGTTATGTGGCCGTCATCGGCCGCGTGCAGGAAGAATCAGGCGTCATCCATATTGTCGCCGAGCAATTGGAAGATCTCACTTATTTGCTTGCGCAACTCGCCGAGCATGGCGCCGAGATCGACGGCCTAGCTCGCTGCGACGAGGTCCGCCGGCCGATCGAGGAGCAACGTGAGGCCCGCAATACCGGCAACAGGCGCAACCGCCTCGTCAGCCTGATGCGCGAAATGCCCGAACTCGCGGGCGACATGGATGTCCCTGCCCGCGGCTCGGCGCACGCGCCGAGCCGCCGCGCCGTTTGATCACATGGCCGGAGCCACGCTGCGGCCCACATACATAGTCTTGGCCAGTATCGATCCATCCGGCTGCTTGTCCCAACCGAAAATAATGATCTGCACCCCGGCTTTGAGCTCATCTTTCTTGCCCGGCGCGGCGGCGGCGATCATGGTCTGGGGCGTGACGACAACCTTCTTCTCGCCGTCCTTGTATTTCACCGTCAGCGTTTCGCCATCCTTCTCCTTCACTATGCTCGTCACATAGGCATTGGTCATCGTGCTGCCGGGACGCGCATCCCAGGGGCCATGCCGGTCGGGCACCACGCCGCGCTGCGCTGGCAGAAAAATATGAATCGAGAACGCCTCGATGCTGTCGTCCGGCTTGGGCATGCCAGCGATGCCGATGAAGCTGTCGTTCTTGATGTCGGCAAGTGAAGCTTTCTCCAGCGCCGACACCCGTACATCATCGGCCAGCTTCACATTGAGCATGGCGCCGTCACGCGTCTTCACCACATGAACGTCCCCGTCGATCTTCTCGATCTGACCGCGGATCCGGCCAGGCTGTTGCGCCTGGGCAGCAGCTGCAAAAAACAGGACGGCGGCGGCGGCGCCGACTACCCGGCGTGTCATATTCAATTTGTACATTTTAATTCCTCCCGATCCGGCACCGGCAAACGCCGGCCCAATCAGGCGAATAACCCCGCCCTTGTCACGCTTATTCCGCGCGGGAAGCTCTCACTTCTTCTTGAGCAGATCGGCTTCGACCATGGCGCGCAGCTCGGGTGTCACCTCAGGGCGTACACCGAACCAAAGTTGGAATCCCCGAACGGCCTGATGTAGCAACATGCCGAGGCCGTCCGCCGTTCGCAGGCCGCGCGCACGCGCCGACACCAGCAGTCCCGTCTCCAGCGGCGCGTAAACAAGATCGGCCACGACAAGCGAGGCAGGGCAGCGCAAATTGATCTCCAGCGGCGGCTGCCCAACCATGCCCAATGTGGTCGTATTGACCAGTATTCCGGCACCGCCGAGTAGACCGGTGGTCTCATTCCAGCCCGCGAGATGCACGCGTGCACCAAATTTCTTCTTCAGCGCTTGCGCCCGATCGCGCGTCCGGTTGATTACATAGACGCGGCCGACCTCGCGCTGAAGCAACGCAAACACCACTGCGCGCGCGCCGCCGCCGGCGCCGAGCACGACGGCGGTCTCAAGGCCGCGGTCCCATCCCGGCGCCGCCACGTCGAGATTGGCAAGAAATCCTTCTACGTCGGTATTGGTCGATCGCAACGTGTCGCCGTCGTACCAAAGCGTGTTGGCCGCACCGACTGCACGCGCGCGATCATCCGGCTCCGATAATGCCAGCGCGGCTTCCTTGTGTGGCACGGTGATATTCGCGCCGACATAGCCATTGCCGCGCAGGTTCTCGACAAACGCAGCAAACTTGTCGGGTGGCACCGCTTCACGCCGGTACTCAGCGTCGAGCTTGTGCTGGTTGATCCAATAATTGTGAATTAGCGGCGAACGCGAATGACCGGCAGGCCAGGCGATGACACAGACAGCTTTGTGTTCTTTACTCATTACTTCGCTACATTATGTTGCATCGGCGATCGGTGCATGTAATCCGCACCGCCCGACCCGTCAACGCTTGCAAGCTTCCTTATTTCACAGGTTGCATCGAAAAATACCGCACGGAATGGGACGTTCATGAAATCGATTTTCCTCGACTGCAATGACCAGCTTTTTCCCGTTTGGGAACGCGTCGTGCGGGCCGACGACCCCGCTATCGATGTTAACCGCAAGGCTTTCGCACGCGATGACTTGCCGCGCGTGCTCGACGGTTATGACGTCGCGCTCGACGATCATTCGTACATGCCGACCGAGCTGGTGGCTAGGTGCCCGCGACTCAAGCACATCGTTTTCCTGGGCACGGGCGCCGCGAGCTACATGAATGTAGCCGAACTGAGCGCGCGCGGCGTGAAAGTCCACACAATCAAAGGCTACGGCGATACCGCAGTCGCCGAACACACCGTCGCCCTGATATTCGCCGCAGCCCGCGATGTCGCGCGCATGGATCGCGACGTGCGCTCCGGAGTCTGGACTCCGCAGGAAGGCGTGCAGCTGCTCGGCAAGACGCTTGGCGTGATTGGGCTCGGCGGCATTGGTGCGGAAGTTGCCCGGATCGGCAATGGGCTTGGCATGGAAGTTATCGCCTACAACCGCACGCCGCGGCCGGATGCCGGTGTCCCGCAGGTCGATATCGATACGTTGCTGGCGAAATCGGATGTCGTCTCGCTCAACCTCGTGCTCGACGATGAAACGCGCGGTTTCCTGAGCAAGGAGCGCATCGCGCGCATGAAACCGGGCGCGATCCTGGTCAATACCGCACGCGGAGCGCTTGCCGACGAAACGGCGTTGATCGCCGCATTGCAAAGCGGGCATATTCGGCATGCGGGACTCGACGTCTTTCATGCCGAACCGCTGAAAGCCGATCATCCGCTGGCGACGCTGCCCAACGTCACGCTGACGTCGCACGCCGCGTTCCGGACGCTGGAAGCGTCGATGACGTTGCTGCGCCGTGCGATCGACATCGTGAAGGCCATTTCCTAGCCGTATCAGGCCGCATTGACCTGCCCGCGTTACCGGTCAGAATAAGAAAAAACGGGGAGGAAACGTGAAGCCGGCGCCATTCGCATACACAAAGGCGAAAACGCTCAAGGAAGCGGTGATGCTCCTCGCCAGGCACAAGGACGAAGCGCGGCTGCTCGCCGGTGGGCAGAGCCTGATCGCCACGCTCAACATGCGCCTGTCGGCACCCGAGCTGCTGATCGACATCAACGGCATCAAGAACCTCAACGGCATCGCCAGAAAGGGCAAGTATGTCGAGATTGGCGCGCTGGCGCGCCATACTCAGGTTGAACGTTCAGATGTCATCGCAAAGCACGCACCCCTGATTGCACTTGCGATGCCGCATATCGGTCATCCGGCGATCCGCAACCGCGGCACCTTCGGCGGCTCCATCGCTTTTGCGGATCCCGCGGCCGAATTGCCGGCTTGCCTGCTGGCGCTCGGCGGCGAGATCGACATCGCGGGCCCGCGCGGAAAGCGCAAAGTAAAAGCCGACGCTTTCTTCAGGGGCCTGTACGAAACCGCCCTGCGCCCTCACGAAATGATAACCGCCATACGCGTTCCCGCCGCCGACAAGACCACACGCGTCGGCTTCGCCGAACTGACACGCCGTCTCGGCGACTACGCCATTGTCGGTCTGGCGGCGAGCGCGCGCCGCAACGGCAACGGACTGGCCGACGTGCGGCTCGCCTATTTCGGCGTTGGCGATACACCCATCCGAGCGAAGAAAGCAGAAGCGGCGCTCGCGGGCGGGGATATCGAGGCGGCGGTCAAGGCACTCGATCTTGATCCGCACGACGACGTGCAGGCGACGGCCAAGACGAAGAGGCATCTGGCCGGTGTCCTGCTCCGCCGTGTCGCAAAGCAATTGATGGAGGCGCGCGCATGAGCAACCGCACCCTCGATGTTTCCCTGACCGTCAATGGCGAACATGTGCAACGGCGGGTCGAAGCGCGCAAGACGTTGGTCGACTTCCTGCGCGACGACCTTTTCCTCACCGGGAGCCATGTCGGCTGCGAGCACGGCGTGTGCGGTGCCTGCACCGTGCGTGTCGACGGCGAGATCGTGCGCGGTTGTCTGATGCTGGCCGCCCAGTGCGACGGCGCCAAGGTGGAGACCATCGAGGGCCTTTCCGACTCGGGTGAGGTTGCCGACCTGCAGGCGGCCTTTGAACAGCGCAATGCGCTTCAGTGCGGCTTCTGCACCCCCGGCATGCTGGCCGCGGCCCAGGACCTGCTGAAGCGCGCAAAAAAGGTGCCGAGCCGAGACGAAATCCGCGAGCACCTATCGGGCAACTACTGCCGCTGTACCGGCTATCACGCGATCGTCGATGCCGTTGAAGCAGTGGCCCAGGGGCGGGCGAAAGGAAAGTAAGCCATGAACGAGCATGCCCATCCGCTGTCGATGTCGGAACGTGCCGACGAGCTCGAAGAAGAAAAAATGCATGAGATGGAGCGCATCATTACCAAGTCGACCATCGCGCACCTGATGGACGGCGAAGTGAAGATGGATACCAGCCCCGACATGAAGGCAAAGCATCCGGGCAAGTTTTTCCTGATGGGAGAAGACCCGCGGCTGCCGCCGATGCCGGAGAGGCCGTCGCTCGTGGACTACTTCCGCCACCGCTTCGCGTCGACCGCACATCTTCTGCAGAGCGCCACGCATGCCCTCAGGGGAGGACAACCGGAAAAGGTGGTGCTCGCCTGTCTGCTGCACGATATTGCCATCGTCAGTTTCATTCGCTGCGACCATGGCTATTGGGGCGCGCAGATGATCGAGCCGTATGTCGATGAGGAAGTGGCCTGGGCGGTGAAGACCCACCAGGCACTACGCTTCTTCCCCGACGACTCGGTCGGTTATGGATATCCCGATCTTTACAAGGAACTGTTTGGTCCCGACTACAAGCCGGAGCCTTACATCGTCGAGGAGTACAAACGTGCGCGGGCGCACAAATGGTACATGACCTCGCGCCTGATTTGTGTGAACGACATTTATTCGTTCGACGCAAATGCCAAGGTCAACATCGACGACTTCGTGGACATCATCGGCCGCAATTTCAAGCAGCCGAAAGAAGGCCTTGGCCTCGACGACAGTCCATCAGCGCACATGTGGCGCACGATTCTGTGGCCGACCCGGTTCCTGTGAGGTTGCACATCTATGAAAATCGTCGATGACTCTCCGCCCGTTTTAAGTGCCCTCGATCGGCCAAATTCATATATCGGCCGGTCGGTGCCGCGCCCCAACCTGCAGCGGCTGATGCAGGGCCGCGGTCAATATGTCAGCGACGTCGTGTTGCCGCGCATGGCGCACGTGGCCTATGTCCGCTCGCCGCACGCTCATGCCCGCATCGTGAAGATCGCGACCGACGCCGCAAAGAAGTCGCCCAGCGTCATTGCGGTTGTCACTGGCGCCGAGCTTGCGAAAGTCATGACGCCATGGGTGGGAGTGCTTACCCACCTCAAGGGGTTGAAATCCGCGCCCCAGTCACCGATCGCTGTCGAGCGCGCCTGCTGGCAGGGGGAAGCTGTCTGCGCGGTTGTTGCAGACACCCGCGCCGAAGCCGAGGACGCCTGCGAGTTGGTCGAGGTGAAGTACGAAGAGCTTCCCCCGGTCGCCGACCCGGAGGTCGCGCTCGACGCCAAAACACCGGTGATACACTCCTCGCTCGGCGACAATCTCTGCTTCGAGCGCAAGCTCGATGTTGGCACGGTTGACAAGGCGTTCGCGGAATCCGACGCCGTGGTCGAAACCACTTTCCGCTTTGGCCGCCACACCGGCGTGACCAACGAGCCGCGCTCGATCGTCGCCGACTGGAACGAAGGCGAGCAGCGGATGACCGTCTATCAGGGCACGCAGGCTCCGCACATGATGCAGAACCTGTTTGCCAAGCATCTCGGCGTCGCCGAGCACCAGGTGCGCGTGCTCACCAAGGATGTAGGCGGCTCATTCGGCATCAAGGTGCACACGTACGCCGACGAAATGGCGACGGTCGCCCTGTCTAAGCTGCTCAGGCGCCCGGTGAAATTCGTCGCCGACCGCATCGAGAGCTTCGTCACCGACATCCATGCGCGGGATCATCGCATCAAGGCCAAGATCGGAGTCAGCAAGGATGGCACCATCAATGCCTTCGAGATCGACGACCTGACCGGGATCGGCCCCTACTCCGTCTATCCGCGCACCAGCGGCATCGAGGCCAACCAGATCGTCAACCTGGTCGGCGGACCGTACAAATGCCCGAACTATCGCGCGCAAGCGCGCGTCGTGTTCCAGAACAAGAATGTGATGTGCCAGTACCGCGCGGTCGGCCACCCGATTGCCGTCGCGGTCACGGAAGGCCTGGTTGAGCTCGCCGCCGCCAAGATCGGCATGGACCCGCTTGAGCTGCGCCGCCGCAATCTCATTCCAGACGATGCCTATCCGACACAATCGGCCGCAGGCCTGAAATTCGAGTTGCTGTCGCACCATGAAGCGCTCGCTCATCTCGATTCGATGATGAATTACGCCGGCCTGCGTGCGGAACAGAAGAAGTTGCGCGAAAAAGGAGTCTATCGTGGCATCGGCTTTGCAAGCTTCATCGAGGTGACCAATCCGTCGGCCGCCTTTTACGGCGTCGGCGGTGCGCGCATCACCTCGATGGACGGCGCGACGGTCAAGCTCGACGCACAGGGCGCGATCATCGTGCACACGGGCGTCACCGAACAAGGCCAGGGGGCCGAAGCGGTCGTGGCGCAATGCGTCGCATCGTCATTCGGCGTGTCGATTGAAAAAGTGCGCGTCGTCACCGGCGACACGGACAACACGCCGTACGGTGGCGGCACCTGGGCGTCGCGGGCTGCTGGCATTGGCGGCGAAGCAGCCTGGCAGGCCGGCAAAGCGTTGCGGGCCAACGTTGTCTCGGTTGCCGCAGCCATGCTGCAGGCAAAGCCGGAAGATCTCGACATTCGCAACGGCATCGTCGTGGACAAGGACAAAGGCACCGAGCGCCTGCCGCTCGACGAGTTGGCACGCGTCGCCTACTTTCGTCCGGACACGCTGCCGCCGGGTTTCCAGGCCGAGCTGATGGCGACGCGCCACTATGTGCCGCGCGCCTGGCCATTTGCCTTCACGAACGGCATCCAGGGGAGCTATCTCGAAGTCGATATCGACACCGGCTTCGTGAAACTGCTGAAGCATTGGTGCGTGGAAGACTGCGGCACTATTATCAACCCGCAACTGGTCGACGAGCAGATCCGTGGCGGCGTCGTGCAGGGCATCGGCGGTGCATTATTCGAGCACTGCCTCTACGACGAGCGTGGCCAGCTGCTAAACGGCAACATGGCCGATTACCTCGTGCCGATGGCCGCCGAGATGCCGGACATTGAGTGCGGCCACGTGGTTTCCCCGACCGCCGACAGCGAGCTGGGCGCCAAGGGCGCGGGCGAGGCAGGCACCGCAGGCGCGCCCGGCTCGGTGATGAATGCGATCAACGATGCGCTGCGCCCGCTCGGGGCACAACCGCTCACCGACATGCCGTTCACGCCGGACAAGATCCTGCGCGCGCTGGGTAAGGTCTGAGTGATCTCAGTGAAAGACTGATCAGAACTTGATCATGTCACTTTTCGTCAATGTCGTCTTGGCCGACACCGACGGCGCGTTCATGAAAGTGAAAACGGTGCTGTATTCGGCGTAAGGATCGACCGCCGACATGCCGTCGACCGGAATGATCACATTCATGCCGCGGAGCGCAGCACCACTCCCCGTGTAGAGCACCGCACCGTTGGAAGACGTGCCAACGGCGATGACTGTTGTAATGCCCTTATCCTTGAGGATCTTCTCGAGGTCCGTCTTTAAGAACTTGTCCGGGCCGGAGAGGACCGATGCCTCGCCTGTCGCCGGCGCCACATCCTTGATCACGTCGGCCGCCGTGGTGTTGGCGATCAGGCTGTACACCACGGTTGCCTTGGCCGCGCGCGCGGCTTCGAGCAGCTTTTTCATTGCCGGAATCGTGTCGAGGCAACGCGGGCGCTTGCCGCAGTTCTGATTCATGAAATCGAGCATCAGAAGGGCCGTCGTTTTCGGATCGACGGTCACCGGCTTTAGCGTGGGCTCCGCCGGCGGCTTGGTGCGTGCCCATTCATCGACGATGTTGTTTGCCTGGGCAGACAGCGTCAGCGCGGCCGTTATTGCGACGGCGGCGATCAAATTGCGTTTCATGAATATCCTCTTGGATGGCTGATTTTTGAACGAATGCTTGTGGGCCAGATCATGCGCAAGCAATGCGTGTTCGTCAAAGCGGCAACGCCGCACCCCGCTTGCTGAAACACCGGCGGCCAGCGCAATATTGCAACGGGAGCGGGCATCCATCGACGGGGACGCGCGCTGCAATAAAGAGAAGACCAAAAGGAACAGCTTTATGAACATCAAGGTCGGCAAACAGGCGATCGCCGAGGCAACGCAGAAGCTCAAGAACTGGGGTCGTTGGGGCAAAGACGACCAGATCGGCACGCTCAATCACGTGACGCCCGAGGACATTGTAAAGGCGGCGAGCCTGATCCGTTCCGGCAAGGTTTTCGCGCTCGGTATTCCCCTCGATCGCACCGGTCCGCAGACCGGATTGTTCGGCGGGCGCTTCAACCCGATCCATCAGATGCTCGCCACCGGCACCGATGCGATCGCAGGCCAGCAGGACTGGAACAAGATTCGCTACGCCGACGACACGCTGACTTTGTGCGTCCAAGGCGCGACGCATTGGGATGCTCTCGGCCATATTTTCTATGAAGACAAAGCCTACAATGGCTATGACGCCAAGCTGATCGATTCGCGCGGTCTCTCGGTGCTCGGCATCGAGCATTCCAAAGACAAAATGGTCGGCCGTGGCGTGTTGCTCGATATCGCGCGCTTCCGCGGCGTGAAGTGGATGCAGGACGGCGAGAGCATTTCGAACGACGAGCTCGATCAATGTGCCAAGCAGCAGAACGTCGCCATCGGGCGTGGCGACTTCGTGATTGTCCGCACGGGGCAGATGGAACGTTGCCACGAGGAGAAAGATTGGGGCGGCTATGCCGGCGGGGATGCGCCGGGCGTGAAGTTCGAAAACTGCTACTGGTGCCAGGAAAAGCAGATCGCCGCGATCTGCACCGACACCTGGGGCGTCGAGGTGCGCCCGAACGAGACCAAGGAAGCCAACCAGCCCTGGCACTGGGTCGTGATCCCCGCAATGGGCCTCTGCATGGGCGAGATCTTCTATCTCAAGGAACTCGCCGAGGATTGCGATCAGGATGGCATCTATGAATTCTTCTTCTGCGGCCCGCCGCTGATCATTACAGGCGGAACGGGCTCGCCGATCAATCCGCAGGCGATCAAGTAGCGGCTATGGCTGACGACACGTCCTGTGAGCTTTGCAAACCGGCGATGGTTTTGCTTCAGGACGAACTCGCTTACGTCCGCCACGACAATAACAGCGTTGCACCGGGTCACATCCTGGTCGTTCCGCGCCGTCACGTCGCAAGTTTTTTCGACATGACGGCGCAGGAAAAGACAGCCGTTTTCGCGCTTCTGGATCGCGCCCAAGCCATCATCGCCGAAGAGCACCGGCCCGACGGCTACAATATCGGCGTCAACGTCGGAGCCGCCGGAGGCCAATCGCGGATGCACGTTCACGTCCACCTGATCCCGCGCTATACCGGCGATGTAGCCGACCCGCGCGGCGGTATCCGCTGCGTGCTGGCCGGCCGCAAAACAGCAAATTGAAGTCCGCAGGCGGCGCGCCCGTCTCGCGGCACCCGGAGAATAGACCATGGCTCGGTATTTGAAACGCGGAATGGACGCGAGCGCGATCAAGGCCGCCGACGTCAAAGTCCGCGAGACCGTGGAATCCATCCTCGCCCAGGTCGAGGAACGAAAGGACGTCGCGATCCGCGAATTGTCGGAGAAATTCGACAGGTGGTCGCCGAAAGATTTCCACCTCTCTCCTGCCGAGGTCGAGCGCGCCATTGCGCAGGTGCCGAAGCGGGATATCGAGGACATCAAATTCGCGCAGGCGCAGGTCCGGAATTTCGCGCAAAAGCAGCGCGACACCATGCTCGACCTCGAGGTCGAAACCTTGCCGGGCGTCGTGCTCGGCCACCGGCATATCCCCGTCAACTCGATCGGCTGCTACGTGCCGGGCGGCCGTTATCCGATGGTCGCCAGCGCGCACATGTCGATCGTCACCGCCAAGGTCGCTGGCGTGAAACGTATCATCGCCTGTGCACCGCCGTTCAAAGGCGGGCCGCATCCGGCGATTGTCGCAGCAATGCATTTCGGCGGCGCCGACGACATATACGTATTGGGCGGCGTGCAGGCGGTTGCCGCCATGGCGCTCGGCACGGACTCCATCAAGCCCGTCGACATGATCGTCGGGCCCGGCAATGCGTACGTCGCGGAAGCAAAACGCCAATTATTCGGCCGTGTCGGCATCGACCTGCTTGCCGGGCCGACCGAGACCCTGATCATTGCGGACAACACGGTTGACGGTGAGATTTGCGCCACCGACCTGCTTGGCCAGGCCGAGCACGGACCAACCTCACCCGCCGTCCTCATCACCAATTCGGAGAAGCTCGCGCGCGACACGATGAAAGAGGTCGAGCGGCTGCTGACGATCCTGCCGAGCGCCGACCTCGCCGGCCAGGCCTGGAAGGATTACGGGGAGGTGATCGTCTGCGATGATGAGGCGGAGATGATCGCCGAGGCTGACCGGGTTGCCTCCGAGCACGTCCAGGTGATGACGCGCGATCCCGACCTCTTTCTCAACGGCATGAAGAATTACGGCTCGCTCTTCCTCGGCCCGCGCACCAATGTCGCTTATGGCGACAAGGTGATCGGAACCAACCACACGCTGCCCACCAAGAAGAACGCACGTTTCACCGGCGGGCTATGGGTCGGCAAATTCATCAAGACCTGCACTTATCAGAGGGTGCTGACCGACGAAGCCAGCGCCAAGATCGGCGAAGTGTGCTCGCGGCTTTGCGTGCTGGAAGGCTTCCTGGCGCACGCAGAACAGGCCAATGTCCGCGTGCGCCGCTACGGCGGCCGCAATGTGCCCTACGCGCAGGCGGCGGAATGACGGTCGAACTGACGAAGACGCCTTCCTTCCGCCTCGACGGCAAGCGCGCGCTGGTGACGGGCGCCGGCCGTGGCATCGGGCTATCGGCGGCTTCGGCGCTGGCCGATGCCGGTGCGCATGTCACGCTTGCCGCGCGTACCTCCAAAGAGATCGCGGAAGCGGCTGAGGCCATCCGCGCGCGCGGACAGAAGGCCGAGCCGCTGACGCTCGATGTTCGCGACGTGGAGACCGTGAAAGCAACAGTTGCCGCGCTGGCGCCGTTCGACATCCTCGTCAACAACGCCGGCACCAACAAGCCCGCGCCGTTTGTCGACGTCAAGGTTGAAGATTTCGACTTCGTGTTTTCTCTCAACGTCCGCGCCGCCTATTTCGTGGCGCAGGCGGTCGCGCGCAAGCTGATCGAGGCGAAGAGGCCCGGCTCGATCATCAATATCTCGTCGCAGATGGGCCATGTCGGCGGGCCGACCCGCACGGTCTACTGCGCCAGCAAGCACGCGATGGAGGGCTTCACCAAGGCGATGGCGATAGACCTCGCCCCGCACAAGATCCGCGTCAACACGCTGGCGCCGACGTTCATCGAAACGCCAATGACGCGCCCCTTCTTCCAGAACAAGGCATTCCGTGAGGATACCCTGCGCCGGATCAAACTCGGCCGACTGGGCCAGCTCGAAGACCTCACCGGCGCAATCGTGTTTCTGGCGAGCGACGCCGCCGCGCTCATGACGGGAACGTCGCTGGTTGTCGACGGCGGCTGGACCGCGGAATAGCTACTTCAGCGGCGGCAGGTCGGCGAAATATTCAGGGTGCTCCTTCTGCACTTCCGCCATGAATTGCGGCCGGAACAGGCTCGGTACATCAAGGCGCGGCGCACCCTTGAGCGTGTTCATCAGGACTTCGTCCTCGGCGTTCTCGAAGGCACGCAGGACGTTGGGCGACAGCCGCGGATCGAAGCTGATGTGCTTCACCGCTTTCTTGCCTATTGCCACATCCGTGCCCGGCACCCACTTGGCGAAAATCTCCACCGCCTCGTCGCGATTGTTGCGAGTGAAATGGGACGACGCTGCGAGCCCCGCGGCGATGCTTTTCACGACCGCCGGCTTGCTCTCAACCGTCGGACCGTGCGCAGTCGCAACCATCACGTAGGACATGTGATGACCGCCGCGGATCACCGTGAATGAATCGGACACTTCCGTGAGCACTTGCGTGACATAGGGCTCCCACGACACCACCGCGTCGACCTTGCCTTCCTTGAGCGCGGGCGCGAGGCCGAATTGCGACCATATGTTTTCGATGGTGAGTTCCTCATATTTCATCTTGGCGCGGCGCAGCACCATCTTGAAATATTCATCGGAAGTTTGCCCGCGCGCCAGGCCGATTTTCTTGCCCTTGAGATCCGTCACTTTGCCGGCCTCAATCCCTCTGCCCTTTTTAGTCACGATGGCGAGCGGATCGTCGCAATTGTCGCGGGTCGCGTCGTTCATGATCAGGCCGATCACCTTGAACGGCTCGCCGGAGTGCACTGCCTTGAGATAGGTGGTCGTGCTCATGTCGCCGATCTGGGCACGGCCGTCGTGCATGGCATTGACCATGTCGGTGCCGGTATCGACCACAAGCATCTTCGCGTCGACGCCGTGCTTGGCGAAGAAGCCCTTTTCCGCGCCGATGAACATCGGCAGATGGCCAAAATTGTTGCCGATCACCACATCAAGTTTGGGCAAATCCGCCATAACCATTCTCCCCTACGCCTTCCCTCCCGCACGCAGCGGGGATGACATCCTTACTGACCAGCGATCCTAACTCAAACGTCGGGGACCGGCGCCGCTCATTTGCCGAGCGCTTGCGGGTTCACGCAGTTGGGCGGTGTCCCGCCACTGATCAGTGCCTGAAGGTTATCGACGACGATATTTGCCATTTGCTCACGCACTTCCATCACAGCGCTGCCGAGATGCGGTGTAAGCACAACGTTCTTCATCGCTTTCAGGGCCGGCGGTAACTTCGGTTCGTGTTCGAACACATCAAGGCCCGCGCCCGCGATGCGCTTTTTCTTCAGCGCCCGCACCAGGGCCTTCTCGTCAATAACCGCACCACGAGCGGTATTGATAATAAAGGCGGTCGGCTTCATCAGCGCGAATTGCTCGTCCGAAATCATGTGTCGTGTCTCGGCATTCAGCGGCGGATGAAGCGACACGAAATCCGCCTCCGTCAGAAGCCGCTCCAGCGAGACATGCTCCATGCCGATCTCACGCTCCGCTTCGTGTTTGCGGCGAGGCCCCCAATAGATGATTTTCATGCCAAAGCCGCGCGCGCGCCGTGCCGTGGCCTGTCCGATGCGCCCTGCCCCGACGATACCTATGGTCTTACCGTGCACATAGACGCCGGCGAGATGGTTCGATTGCGAGCCGGGAAATTTGCCGGCACGAACCAGGCGTTCGCCTTCGATCATCCGCCGCGCGACGGCAATCAGCAGCCCGAAATGGATGTCTGCAGTCGCCTCCGCGACAACCGGCGGAACGACCGTAACGGGAATTCCGCGCTTGGTCGCCTCTGCGACGTCGATATTGTCGGGCGTGATCGACATCGAGCAGACCGCACGCAGTTTTGGATTGGCCGCGAGCACGGCGCGATCGATGCGATCGTGCAGAAGCGAGAACAGGACATCGCACTTCTTGACCGCCGCGATCAGCTTCGACTTTGCGATGATTTTGCTTGAGTCAGTGTTGATTTTGACATTCGAGATCGCGCGCAGTCGGTCCAGCGCGCTGGACGCAATCGGCTGTGTGACAAAGACGCGCGGTCTGACCGTCACCGCAGCCACCGCACAATGCCGGCGACGCCATCGACAGCGCATTGCACGCCGTCGGGAATCTTTCGGGTCGCATCGAGCACGCCAAGCACCATCGGAATGCCGCGCTCTCGCGCAAGCGATGCCATGTGCGAGGTCGAGCCGCCACGTTCGGCAACAACGCCGGACACGCGCGACAGAATGTGACTGAGTGCCGGGCCCGCCACTTTCGTCACCAGAACATCGCCGGGCGCGACACGCGACAATTCACACTCACAATTGACCACCACTGCCCGGCCGGCCCCCCAGCCTATGCCGGCGGGATGGCCGCGCACGCCCGGATGCTGCAGCCAGATTTCATCGGGCACGATCGGC
>DATBTA010000115.1:0-3740 GCA_036559505.1 Pseudolabrys sp.
GCTCATGAACGGAGGATCCAATGGACAAGGCACTTTACGACCGCGGAATGGCGATGCGCCGCAAGGTATTGGGAGATGAATACGTTGATCGTGCCATTGCCAATACCGATGACTTCAACCGCAAATTCCAGGATCTGCTCAACGAGTTTTGCTGGGGAGCGGTATGGACTGACGAGGACCTGAAACCGCGCGACCGCAGCCTGCTCAATCTCGGGATGATCGCCTGCCTTGGCCGCATGCACGAATTCGAGGCCCATTTTCGCGGCGCCCTTCGTAACGGGCTGACGCCAAAGGAGCTGTCGGCAATCCTGCGCCAGGTGGCGATTTATTGTGGGTTCCCAGCGGCGGTGGACTGCCACCGGGTCGCCAAGCAGGTGCTCGCCGCCGAAGCCAAGAAAACTTGATAAGAACAGCCATCAGGGCAGCAGAAACACGTTAACGAGATAGTCGTATTGTGGTCTTGAATGTGCCTTCATCCCGGAGCAATGAGGGCACGGCTTGACGGCGACTCCTTTTCCCGGCGCAAGGTGAGCAATGGCCCGATTTTCTAATGCTTTTATGCTGTTGCCGGTTGCGGCGGCCTTTTCGGCTACGCCGGCTTTGGCCCAGCGGCCGTTGCCCCCGCCGGGAGTGTATGAAGAGCGTCTTCCCCCGGTCATGGGTCGCTACGACGACGATGATCTCTACCCGGCAACGCCGATCACCCCCCGTAACGGACGGCGTGGGTCCAATCGGGTTCTGGCCTATCCGGACGATGAACCCGCGCAACCGCCGCCGCCCGGACTTTTCGAGTCATCGCGCGGGCATCAGCTTGACACGCGCCAGCAACCGCAGATCGATACCCGGCAACAGCCCGCAACCGCCACCCAGGCACCGGCCACTCAGCCGCCCGCTGTGAATGCCGAGCCAGTCCTTCGTCCGCCTGGGACCGTTGGCGTGGTGCCGAATGGGGCGCTGCAGCCGACCCAACCGTCCAACAACGTCATGTCCCTGCCGCCGGAGGATCAGCCGGAAACGGGGCAACCGAAGGAGCTGCCGGCGAACCTCAAGAAGCAGCTGGTCGATTTCACGACCAAAGAGCCGGCCGGCACGATTCTCATCGATACCGCGAATACCTACCTCTATTTGGCGCTCGGGAACGGCAAGGCGATGCGCTACGGCATCGGAGTCGGCCGCGAAGGATTTACCTGGGCTGGCACCGAACGTATCTCGAGGATGAAGGAATGGCCGGACTGGTTCCCGCCATCGGAGATGATCGAACGCCAGCCATACCTGCCGCGCATGATGGCGGGCGGCCCCGGCAACCCGCTCGGCGCCCGCGCTCTCTATCTCGGCCATACGCTCTATCGAATCCACGGTACCAACCAACCTTCGACGATTGGCTCGTTCGTATCGTCCGGTTGCATCCGCCTTCTCAACGAGGACATAGAGGACCTTTACAGCCGCGTTCAGGTCGGCACGCGTGTCGTCGTTGTGCCCGGCAAGCCACCCGAGCATGTCGCCAACACCGGCGCGCAACCGGCTCCGACAGGCGCGGCGCCAGCCGCTCCGACCAATATCGCGCCATCCGGCTCGGTCGGTGCGCAGAGCAACAGCGCTGCCGCGGTCACATCGTCGCCTTTGCCGCCACCGGTACGCTAGGCGGCTGCTTACACGCTGATTTTCGCGAGCCGTGTGATCGCCTCGATCATGGCGCCGGGGTCGGCTTGACCCCTTCCCGCGATGTCGTGTGCGCTGCCGTGCGCGACCGATGAGAACAGAATCGGCGAGCCGATCGAAAGCCCCGCGGTGCGGTTGAAAGCCTGCAACTTGGCGGCGATGTGGCCTTGGTCGTGCAGCATCACGATATAGGCGTCGCATCCCTTTTTCCGAAACATGGTATCGGCGCCGAAGGGCCCCGACACGTCAATGCCATCCTTGCTCGCGCGCGCGATGGACGGAATAATGATGTCGATCTCCTCCGAGCCGAAGAGGCCGTCCTCGCCGGCGTGCGGATTGAGGCCGCTCACAAATATCTTCGGCTGTGCGATGCCGAGCTTCTTTAAGGATGTGTCGGTGACCCGGATCACCCGCTCGACACGTTCGGGCGTGATCAGCGCCACTGCTTCGCGTACGCTCACGTGCAACGTCGTGTGCACGACGCGGGACTGATCGAAGCAGATCATCAGATAGACGTCGTTGACCGGCGTGCCGGTCTCTTGCGCGACGAAAGATGGATAGCCGTCAAACGCGATGCCCGCGGCGGCAATGGAGCGCTCGGTTTGCGGTGCAGCCACGACCGCCTCGACATCCCCGGCAAGCGCCGCCTTAATGGCGCGGCCTGCGCTTGCCAACGAAGCGCGGCCATAGGCGGCGTCAACCGTGCCGATTTTGACCGGCACGTTTCTGCCGTCGCGGGCGTCCAGCAGATTGACGGTGCCATCTGACCATTGTGCTTCCGAAGGATTTTTGAGGACGTGAAGGCTAGGCGATAGGCCGGACGCGCGGGCATGCATTTCAACCGCAACCGGATCGCCCACCAGCAGGGGCCGGCAGAGGCTGCGCACGCGCGCATCGAGCGCGGCCTTAAGCGCGATCTCCGGCCCGATCCCGGCAGGATCACCTGTTGCAATGGCGATGCGCGGCAGGGGCATGGCGGCTGACTTCCGTCGTCGACGCGGCTGCCTATAATGGCGCCCAATAACTGCAAGAACATAGCAAAGCCGTGAGGAAGCGTCGCCATGTTGTCGCGTGAACAAAACGAGCAGCTAAGCCGCGTCGGCCCGGGAACATTGATGGGCAAATTGCTGCGACGATACTGGGCGCCGTTTCTGCTCTCCTCTGAAATTCTTGAGCCCGATTGCCCTCCCGTGCGCGCGAAGCTCATGGGCGAGAGCCTGGTGTGCTTTCGCGACAGCAAGGGACAGATCGGGCTGATGGATGAATTCTGCGCGCATCGCGGTGTCTCGCTCTGGTTTGGACAAAACGAGGAGTGCGGCCTGCGTTGCCCCTATCACGGCTGGAAATACGATGTGACCGGGCAATGCGTCGATCTTCCGTCGGAGCCGGAAGAATCCGGCTTCCGGAAGAACATCAAGCTGAAATCATATGCCTGCATCGAGAAGGCAGGCATCGTGTGGGCTTACATGGGGCCGCCTGCCTTGCAGCCGCCGCCGCCGGCGCTGGAGTGGACCGATGTCGAGCCGCCGCAACGCTTTGTCTCCAAGCGCCTGCAGGAGTGCAATTACCTGCAGGCGATGGAAGGTGGCATTGATTCAAGCCATGTCTCGTGGCTGCACGGCAGTGAGCTCAATAAGGACCCGCTGTTCAAAGGCTCGAAGGGGAATGTCTACAACGAGCAGGATCGCATGCCGTTGTTCGAGGTGGAGGAGTTCCCCGGTGGTTTGCTGATCGGGGCTCGGCGCAATGCCGATGCTGGCAAATATTACTGGCGCATCACGCCGTGGATCATGCCCTGGTATTCGATAATTCCGCCGCGCGCGGGTCATCCGCTGGGCGCGCATGCGTGGGTGCCGATCGACGACGAAAACTGTTGGGCCTGGAGCATCAACTACCATCCCAAGCGCGCGCTGACGAAAGCCGAAGTCTCGGCGATGCAGGACGGTGAGGGCATCCACGTCAAATATGTGCCCGGCACCTTCATTCCCCTCGCGAACAAATCCAATAATTATTTGCTCGATCGTGAATCGCAGCGGCACGGCCATTCGTCGACTGGGGTCGACGGCATTGCCATGCAGGAT
>DATBTA010000116.1:0-6713 GCA_036559505.1 Pseudolabrys sp.
CGTCGACTTCCCGCAGCCTGTCGGGCCGACGATCGCGACGAACTCGCCGTCGCCGACGTTCAGCGTTGCACGATCGATCGCCGTGTAGGTGCCGACGGCGACGCGGAACGAAACGACCACATCGGTCAGCGCGACGGCCGCTTTGGCGGCGCCAACGCCCCGTGACGCGGCGGCAATGCCGTCCGCCATGCCGTTCCTCCCCGCCTCGCTTTTGTTGAGGGCAACCTATCCGGCCTATGCGTGATTGCGCAACACTGCTGCCAGTCATTCCAGCGCACGCAACGCACTCAGGTGTCATGCGCGGGCTTGACCCCGCATCCATGATGAGGTGCAGCAGGCAAAACAGTACGGTCACTCTGGCTGCACGGCCTCATGAATTGCCGGGTCAAGCCCGGCAATGACAAACGAGAGGCCGTGGATATCTGATGTACTACAATCCCTTGATCAGCCCCGCCTCGATCAGCAGGCGGTTGAAGCGGCGCGCCTCCTCGCCGCCGGCGCAACTGTAAAACGCGCCGTGGCAGCGTTGCAGAATCGTCTTCTGCTCGGCGAAAGACGGATCGAGCGGAACGCCGGCCGCCTCCTGCACCAGCAGCGGCAGATAGGGCGCTTCCAGCGTCGGCAACGCCGATGACATATCGGCCGGCTTGAAGTTGACCGCATCGATTGCGTAGTAACTCGTGAAGTAGCGCGGATCGTGAGCCTTCAGCTGGCGCGCGCGTTCGGCATCGCTGATCTTCGGGTCGATGATGAGATGCGCGAATTCCGGCTGATGGTCGCCGTAGCGCACGATCAAGAATGACTCCGACGGGAAGTCGCGCTTCAGACGGCCGAGCCATTCGGCGTATTCCTGCGCGGTCATGCCCTGGCGGCGCACATATTCATCGACATTGGGCGGATTGCCGAGATCCCGCCAGTTCGGCGTCAGCTCGGGCCGCAGCCGGCTGTCCCAGGGAAAGTGATTGGCAACCGTGTAGACGTAGAGGAAGAGCGGCCCCTGCCCGCGCTCGCGCGCGACGATCTTTTCGGCCTGGCTGAAATAGAAGGTGTCGCGCTCGAAATTTTCGGTGCCGAGATCGGTCATGTCGAGATAGCGCCCGATGCCGGTCGTGGTCTGGAAAGCGCGCGAGCTCAGGAAAGCGCCGTAAAACGGATAGAGGGTGAAGGTCTTGTAACCGCAATGCGCCAGCGACGCGGGCAGGCCGCGTCCGACACGGCCGGCGGCGATGCGCGTGACTGAGGTCGCGAAGCGACCGTAAGAGCGCGCCGAAAGCCCGGTGAGCACATTGTATTCCGTGAACCAGCTCGGGCCGCCATTACCCTCGACGATCAGCTTGCGGGCCTTGCCGTCGAACGAGCGGAAATGGTTCTTGTAACCCGGCGGCACGTTGATGCCGGGGACGGCGGTGATGTCGAAGCTCGACTCATCGTGCAAGAGAATAATGTGAGGCAGCTTGCGTGCCGGCGCGCAGGCGGCAACAGGCGGTGCTTTCAACTGCTCGGCTGTGGTCGAGCGCGAATCAAGATAGCCATGCGTGACCAACTCGTGCATCGCCTCGACGCCGGTGCGCGCGAATTTCGACACGTAGTTCTGGGCGAAGAAGTCTTCATAGAGATCGGTCGGGAACGACAGCGACAGCACGGTGAGCGCGGCCAGGCAGGATGTTCCGCCGAGCGCGCTTACACGCAGCCGCATGCGGAGCGGATCGAGCCGCCAGGCAATCGCCAGCAGCATCGCCACGATGAAGCCGGCGAGCGCGAGCTGCGCGCGCAGTCCGGGGATCACCGCCAGCAGGAAGGCCGAGGTGTCGCCGTCGATGATCATCAGGTCGACGAAATCGACCGTCATCCAGAGCTTCTCGTGCTTGAACTGCGAGAGCAGGATCAGCGCGGCGATGAAGGACAGCGAGATGAGGCCGGACGCGATCGGCCGTCGCAGGAGAGCGAGGCAGACGAAATTCAGAAAGGCCCAGGCCAGCAGGAAGGCGACTTTCGCGACGACGTCGACCTCGGTGGCGACCATGACGACGATCGCGACAGTGTGGAGCAGCGCCACCACCGACATCGCCAACGCCTCGCGGCGCGAAACCCCTTCGGCGGGCGCGAGACGACTAAACAGTGCGGACGCTGCGGACAACATGGCCTAGCCGGCCCTGCCCGGCTGCGATTCTCTGTTGTGTATCCAGCGCACGGCCCGGCGTCATAAGACTGTAATCAAACTGTCATTGCAAGCGTCCGTCATCGGTACGGCAGAAATTTCGTAAATTTAACCAAGGGGATGGACCGACCGACTCGCGAAATGGCGGTTCCGCCGTTGCGCCGTGCATGCCATCATCACCGCATGGCCTTCGACGCCCGTCTTGCCGAGGCATGGTCTCGCCTGCCCGACTATCTCGGCAGCCATGTGCTGGTGAGCCTCACCGCGCTTGCCATCGGGCTCGGCATCAGCCTGCCGGTCGCCATCGCCTCAAGACACCGGCCGCTACTTCGTGGTGGCCTGCTGGCGATCGCCAGCGTCGTGCAGACCATTCCCGGGCTCGCGCTTCTGGCCCTGTTCTACCCGCTGCTGCTGGCACTGGCTGCCCTGTCCGAGCGCATTTTCGGCAAGGGATTTTCGGCGCTCGGCTTCCTGCCGGCGGTGCTGGCACTGGCGCTCTATTCGATGCTGCCGGTCCTGCGTAACACCGTGACCGGCCTCAACGGGGTCGATGCGCGCCTTAGCGAGGCCGCCCGCGTCGTCGGCGTGCCGCCCTGGCGGCTGCTGCGCGATATCGAGCTGCCGCTGGCTTTGCCGGTGATCATGGCCGGAATCCGCACGTCAGCAGTTTGGGTGATCGGCACCGCGACGCTCGCAACACCGATCGGCCAGACAAGTCTCGGCAACTATATTTTCACCGGCCTGCAAACGCAGAACTGGGTTTTTGTGATTTTCGGCTGCGTTGCCGCCGCCCTGCTCGCGCTCGCGGTCGATCAGTTGCTGGCGCTGGTGCAGGCTGGCGTCACCCGCCGCAGCAGCACGCGAACAGCCGCGGGCGTTGCTGGCCTCGCCGCATTGACACTGGCGGCACTGATCCCCGGCTTTGCGCGGCCGCAGGCGGACTATGTCATCGGCGCAAAGACCTTCACTGAGCAGCACATCCTTGCGGGCCTGATCGAGCAGCGTCTTCAGGCGGCCGGTCTAACCGCCGAGCGCCGGCCGGGGCTGGGCTCCAACGTCTTGTTCGACGCACTCGCCAAGAACGAAGTCGATATCGCGGTGGATTATTCCGGAACCATCTGGGCCAACCGCATGCAGCGCGCCGACACGCCACCGCGGATGCAGCTGCTCGCTCAACTGGAAAATTGGCTCGGCACAAAATACAATATTCGGGTACTGGGCCCGCTCGGATTCGAGAATGCCTATGCGCTGGCGATGACGCGCAGGAAGGCGCAGGCGCTCGGATTGCGCTCGATTGCTGACCTCGCCGGGCACACAAGCGAGCTTACGATTGCGGGCGACTACGAGTTTTTCGCACGGCCCGAATGGGATGTGCTGCGCAAAACCTACGGCCTGCAGTTCAAGGCGCAACGCCAGATGCAGCCGGAATTCATGTACAGGGCCGTTGCCGGCGGCGAGGTCGACGTGATCTCGGCGTACACCAGCGACGGGCAGATCGCGATCAACGACCTCGTTGTGCTCGACGATGTCCGGCACGCCATCCCGCCTTATGACGCGATCATCTTGCTCTCGCCCAAGCGCGCGCGCGATGAAAAACTGGTCAATGCGATGCGTCCCCTGATCGGAGCGATCCCGATCGCTCTCATGCGCGAAGCCAATGCGCGGGCGTCCGGCGGCACCAGCCCGGACGCCGTCGCGCGTTGGCTTGGAGAAAAGCTCGGGCCGTAAGCTAGTTCTTGCTCTTGTCCACCAGCGCGCGCTGCTTGATCCACGGCATCATATCACGCAGCTTGGCGCCGACCTGCTCGATCGGATGCTCGGCGAGTTTGGCGCGGGTTGCCTTGAACGAGGTCTGGTTGACCTTGTTCTCGAGCATCCAGTCCTTGGTGAAGCGGCCGGACTGGATGTCGGCGAGCACGCGCTTCATCTCGGCCTTCACTTCGGGGGTGATCACGCGCGGGCCTGATACGTATTCGCCGTACTCGGCGGTGTTCGATACTGAATAGTTCATGTTGGCGATGCCGCCCTCGTAGATGAGGTCGACGATGAGCTTCACCTCGTGCACGCACTCGAAATAGGCCATCTCCGGCGCGTAGCCGGCTTCGACCAGCGTCTCGTAGCCAGCCTTCATCAGCTCGACGAGGCCGCCGCAGAGTACGGTCTGCTCGCCAAACAGGTCGGTTTCGCACTCCTCCTTGAACGTCGTCTCGATGATGCCCGCGCGGCCGCCGCCGATCGCAGATGCATAAGAAAGACCGAGATCATGCGCATTGCCCGACGCATCCTTGTGGATCGCGACCAGGCACGGCACGCCGGCGCCGCGCTGATATTCCGAGCGCACGGTATGGCCGGGGCCTTTGGGCGCGATCATCAGCACGTCGAGGTCGGTGCGCGGCTCGATCAGGTTGAAATGCACGTTGAGACCATGCGCGAACATCAGCGCCGCACCATCTTTCACGTTCTTGTGCAGATGGTCGCGATAAATGTCTCCCTGCAATTCGTCAGGCGTGAGCATCATCATTACGTCGGCCCATTTAGCGGCCTCGGCGACGTCCATGACCTTGAATTTCTCGGCCTCGGCCTTTTTCACGCCGGCGGAGGTCTTGCGCAGCGCAACCGCGACCTCTTTCACGCCGCTGTCGCGCAGGTTCAGCGCATGGGCGTGGCCTTGGCTTCCATAGCCGATGATGGCGACCTTCTTGCCCTTGATCAGGTTCAGGTCGGCGTCGCGATCGTAGTAAACACGCATGATACTTGGTCCTTGTGGTCCCTTTGTTCGGCCAATGGTCGATTGTTATGTCGGAATTAGCCCCCGCCGCGGTGCTTCTAGGTCGCTCAGCCAGCCGGGGCAAGTCCCTCGGCTGGCCTCAATTATTTTCCATCCCGCTGCCGTTTGATCTGCAGGCGTCCGCCATAGAGGAGCGCGAACCCGACTACCACGCTGCCGTATTTGATCACCTCCGGCATGCTGGAGGCCTGCTCGAAGCAATAAGGGCCCAAGCCGGCAAAGCCAATACAGCGCGAATTCTCTAGCGCATAGGGCTTCAGAAAAACACCGAGAGCGATGAACGGAATCGACAGGATCGTCAGGCTCATCGCTACATTCCCTCCGGTCCGCGCATGATCGCCGCGATACCCGTGCGCGCCACCTCGACGAGGCCGAGCGGCAGCATCAACGCAATGAACTGCTCGATCTTGTCGCTGGCGCCAGTGATCTCGAACACAAAGCTTTCAGTGGTCGCGTCGATCACCCGCGCGCGGAACGCATCGGCGAGCCGCAGAGCTTCGACGCGATTGTCGCCCTTGCCTTTCACTTTAACCATCGCAAGCTCACGCTCGATCGCATCGCCGGCAAGCGTCATGTCGACGACGTGATGCACCGGGACGAGCCGGTCGAGTTGGTTCTTGATCTGCTCGATCACCATCGGCGTGCCGGTGGTGACGATCGTGATCAGCGAAAGGTGCTGCCTGTGCTCGGTCTCAGACACGGTCAGCGACTCGATATTATAGCCACGACCGGAAAACAGGCCGATCACGCGCGCAAGCACGCCGGGCTCGTTGTCGACCAGAACGGAGAGCGTGTGCGTCTCGATTTTCTGGACAGTCGGAGCAGCAGGGTAGTGCGTTGTAGCGGCGTTTGACATGAGGGCACTCGGGTTACGGATCGATGCGGTTATGGATTCCTGACAATGGTGATCTCCAGCGAGAGACTTAAATAGCTGGTGCAGGAATCAGTATTCTCGTTGATATGCGTGATATTTTGGTCTCGCAGCTTCACCACCAGACCAAGATTGGGTCGCCGACCGAACATCCAGTGCTGCATTGCGGGTGTGATATCAATCGTCTGCGATAGAGGAAAGATTGTCGACGTCAGCGCTATCACTCTTCCTCGCGGAATTCTAACCGACGGAATCTCGTCGGCCACGACGCCGATAAAAGATTCGCCCGTAGGCCAGCTCCGCGTCGCCACCTCGAGACGCATTAGGCAAGTCTCGCTGAAGCGCCTTATGCCCGTTCGCGGAAGAACATTTGTCACCCGACTGGAGACACGGAGCGTCGCGTTTGAAACGATGCTTCCCCTGAGGTCGGAAAGATCAAAACGAAAGGCCCCCACATAGGCCGTTCCGACGTGATGATGGCAGGACGCGCCCCGAACCACTGCGTTGTCGAAGCCGACGAGCAACTCGCCGGGAGGCGCCGCCGCCGCAGGACCCCGGCCAATGCCTAACCGGTCGAGTTCGATGCCGCAGATGTTAAAACGATAGACATCCGGCCGAATTTGCGTGCCCAAGGCAACTGGAGCACGCGGCGGAAGGCGCACGGAGGTCAAAGCCGACGCGGCATTTGTTCCGGCCAAAAGCAGAAAAAACATGAGCGTGACGCCAGCGGTACTCATGGCTTCTCCTTATCCCTGCATGCCCAACATGTTCTTCCCATCTCCGGTGGCGCTTAGACCATCACCTTGCCTTCTTCGGTGATGGCATCTTCCACGGCAACGCCAGCGTCACCGAGCAACATCTCGTTATGGGCCCGCCCCGACGGGATCATCGGGAAG
>DATBTA010000117.1:0-4499 GCA_036559505.1 Pseudolabrys sp.
ACCGCAAGCCTTTTGGAGACCTTCATCGACGACGCCGAAAAGCGCGTGTGGTTTCTCTACGAAGCAAGCCGCAAGGGCGACCCGACCGGGCACTGAGCTTTATCGTCATGGCCGGGCTCGTCCCGGCCATCTCGCTTAGGAAGGCACGGCCATGCCTGCATAAGCGGGATGCGCGGGACAAGCCCGCGCATGACGGGTAGCACATCAAAGTGTGTGCTCGAGCACTTTTGCCGCCGCGTGGAATTCCGCCTCGCGGAACGCGCGGCGCTGCAGCGCAAGCTCGTCACGGCCCCACTGCGACATCTGCCAGTCTTCGTCTACATGTGCCGCCGACCAGACCTCGCCGGGATCGAGCGCCCGGTGGGCAAGCGCGACCGCGAGCAAACCTGATCCCGTAAGCGTAGTAATCGATGAAACGGCGCCGAGCCGCCACGGCTCTATGGGAATAGCGGAACGCAAAGCCTCAACGGATTCGCGCGGCTGGGCGACGTGCATGACACCTTGCGCCAGCACGAAGCGCGCGTTGAACCGGTCGCGTGCCCAGGCCAGGACCGGATCCCATGCGCGCGCTTGCTTTTCGACCAGACCGGCGGGCGCCTCCGCGCGATAGCACACCAGATCGGATCGCAGATATTTCTCGATCTCGTCGGCAACAGGCCGCGGCGCGTCGCACACCGCATCGATAATGGCGTTGGCCAGCCGTGTCAGCGGCATGCGTGCAGGATCGACGACGTCGCTTGGCAAATTCCATTCACCGGCGATTGCTTCAGCGAGTTCACGTGTCGGCGCATTCAGTGTGCGCCGCGCCGGCGTCTTGATCGGTTTCCCATCGAGCAGAACCGCACCGCCCTCGCCGACATGCGCGGTTTCGTAGAACCGCTTGCGCAAATTCGGCCGCCCGCCACGCCGCGCCGATTCCACGGGGTCGAGCGGCTGGTTTTCGAATATCTCGGTAAATATGTCGCGCATCAGATGATTGTGATTGTGCGCCGCAACAACGGCGGAACCAAGCCTGTGGAGCGTCTAAACGGGGTCGTGATAAGCGCCGCTGGCGCGTACCAAAATCGCCCCGCTCCGGACATTAGACCGCCGCTTTCAGAGAGCGAAAAACCTATCTGAGACTTGCGGTTGATAGGCATCAACCCTGACGGAAGGATAGGTAGCCTTGCGGGTTGGTACCCAATAATATCCGCCCGGAATCGCGCCGGGAAACAAGGCCAATTGAGGACAATCGCCGCCGGGGCTGTGACGCGACACCGTTTATTTGGTGCGGAGTAACGGGGCGCGTTTCGAGGAGTCAATGAAGAATACCGACATTTCTGCCCCGGATTACTTCCACAAGGTCGTGGACTGCCAATGGGCTTGCCCGGCGCATACACCGGTTCCGGAATATATCCGGCTGATCATGCACGGCCGTTATTCCGACGCTTACATGGTCAATTGGTACTCGAACGTGTTCCCGGGAATCCTGGGCCGTACGTGCGATCGTCCCTGCGAGCCGGCGTGCCGGCGCGTGCGCGTCGAGAAGGAGCCGGTGGCAATCTGCCGCCTGAAAAGAGTGGCGGCTGACTACAAGGACGACATCCGCGATCGCCTGCCCAAACCTGCAGCGAAAAAGAACGGCAAACGCATAGCACTGGTCGGCGGCGGCCCGGCCTCGCTCACAGTCGCCCGCGATCTCGCCCCGCTCGGTTACCACTGCGTCGTGCTCGACCAGGATCCAAAAGCGGGCGGCATGATCCGCACGCAAATCCCGAAATTCCGCCTGCCCGATTCCGTCATCGACGAGGAATGCGGTTACATCCTCGACCTTGGCGTCGAATTCCGGGGCGGCAAACGCATCGACAGCATGAAGGCGCTGCTGGCCGAGAATTGGGATGCGATCTTCGTCGGCTCGGGCGCGCCGCGCGGACGCGACCTCGACATACCCGGCCGCAAGGAAGCGGCTAAGAACATTCACATCGGCATCGACTGGCTCTCGTCCGTCTCGTTCGGCCACATCAGCAAGATCGGCAAGCGCGTCGTCGTGCTCGGCGGCGGCAACACCGCAATGGACTGCTGCCGCTCCGCACGCCGGCTTGGCGGCGAACAGGTCGATGTCGTCGTCCGCTCCGGCTTCGAGGAAATGAAGGCGTCGCCTTGGGAAAAGGAAGACGCCATGCACGAGGGCATCCCGATCCACAATTTCCTCGTGCCAAAGGAATTCACGCACGAAAACGGCAAGCTCACCGGCATCACCTTCGAGAAGGTGAAGGCCGAATACGACGCCAAGGGCCGGCGCAAGCTCGTTCCTGCCGGCGAGCCGGTCCAGCATTTCCCCTGTGACGACGTGCTCGTGGCCGTCGGCCAGGAGAACGCTTTCCCCTGGATCGAGCGCGATTCCGGCATCGAGTTCGACCAGTGGGACATGCCGAAGGTCGACACCACGACCATGGCGTCCACGCATCCGAAAGTTTTCTTCGGCGGCGATGCGGCCTTCGGCCCGAAGAACATCATCTGGGCCGTCGCGCACGGCCACGAGGCCGCCGTTTCGATCGACAAGATGCTCAATGGCGAGGACATCGCCGATCGACCCATGCCCGCGGTCGAGGTAATGAGCCAGAAGATGGGCATCCATGAATGGTCCTACGACAACGAGATCGCGCTCGATAAACGCTACAAGGTGCCGCATCGCGACAAGGTGATTGCGCTCAAGGACATCAAGGCCGAGGTCGAGCTCGGCTTCGATGAGAAACTCGCTTTCGCGGAAGCCGGCCGCTGCCTGAATTGCGATGTGCAGACCGTGTTTTCCGCGCAGCTCTGCATCGAATGCGATGCCTGCGTCGACATCTGCCCGATGGACTGCATCACCTTCACGCCGAACGGCGAGGAAGCCGATTTGCGCAAGCGGCTGACCGCACCGTCGCACAATCTGACCCAGGATCTCTATGTCCAGGACGGCCTCAAGACCGGCCGCGTCATGGTCAAGGACGAGGACGTCTGCCTCCACTGCGGCCTGTGCGCCGAACGCTGCCCGACCGGGGCCTGGGACATGCAGAAATTCTTGCTCGATATGACTCACGCAGGGAATTCATGCCGACCGCCACGCCGATCAGCCGCGTAAACGACTTCGTTATACGCTTCGCCAACGTCAACGGCTCGGGCTCGGCGAGCGCAAACGAGATGTTTGCGCGCGCGGTTATGCGGATGGGTGTCCCGGTCGCGCCGCGCAATATCTTTCCATCCAACATTCAAGGCCTGCCGACCTGGTACGAGGTTCGCGTTTCCGAAGCCGGGCATCTTGGCGCGCGCGGCGGCACCGACCTGATGGTGGCGATGAACCCGCAGACCTTTGATAGGGATATCGCCGGTATCGAGCCGGGCGGCTACCTGTTCTACGACTCCACCAAGCCGCTCCCTCCATCGAAATTCCGCGAGGACATTACGGTCATCGGCGTGCCGCTGACCGCAATCTGCAATCGCGAATACACCGATCCACGCCAGCGCCAGCTGTTCAAGAACATCATCTATATCGGGGTGCTGACCGCCCTGCTCGACATCGATGTGAAGGTCGTCGAGCAACTCATTGGCGAACAATACAAGGGCAAGGACAAACTGATCGAGCCCAACCTCAAGGCGCTGCATATCGGCCGCGACTACGCGGTCCTGAACCTGCAGTGTCCGCTCGGCATCAAGCTCCGGCGCGCCAATGCCGTGGGCGACCGGATCTTCATCGAGGGCAACTCCGCCGCCGCGCTGGGAGCGGTCTATGGCGGCGCCACCGTCTGCGCCTGGTATCCGATCACGCCGTCGTCCTCGCTCGCTGACGCTTTTACCCGTCACTGCGCCAAGCTGCGCGTCGACCCGGAGACCAAGCAGGCCAAATACGCGATCATCCAGGCCGAAGACGAGCTCGCCTCGATTGGCATCGTGATCGGCGCCGGCTGGAATGGCTCGCGCGCCTTCACGGCGACGTCAGGACCCGGCATCTCGTTGATGCAGGAGTTCATCGGGCTCGCCTATTTCGCTGAAATTCCTGCCGTTCTGTTCGACGTCCAACGCGCGGGGCCCTCGACCGGCATGCCGACACGGACGCAGCAATGCGACGTCACGTCCTGCGCATATGCCTCGCACGGCGACACCAAGCACGTGCTGCTGTTCCCGGAAAGTCCGACGGAAAGCTTCGAGTTCGGCGCCCAGGCCTTCGATCTGGCCGATCGGCTGCAGACGCCGATCTTCGTGATGCTCGACCTCGACATCGGCATGAACCATCACCTGTCGAAGCCGCTCGCCTGGGACGACAGCCGCAAATACGACCGCGGCAAGGTAATGACTGCGGAAGAGCTCGAGGCCGGCAAAGAATTTGGCCGCTATCTCGACGTCGACGGCGACGGCATCCCCTACCGGACCTATCCCGGCACGCATCCGACCAAGGGCTCGTTCTTCACGCGCGGCACCTCGCGCGACCGCTATGCGCGCTACACCGAAGAAGGCGCGCCTTACGTCGACAACATGCAGCG
>DATBTA010000118.1:0-7962 GCA_036559505.1 Pseudolabrys sp.
TACGGCAAAGGCACCGGCAACAAGTGGATCGCAATTCCGGTTTGTTACGCCGGCAACCTGCTCAACTATCGTGTTGAAGCGTCGAAGAAGGCCGGGTTCTCCAAATTCCCGACCACGACCGACGAATTCCTCGCCTACGCCAAGGCGATGAAGGCGCAGGGCACACCGGGCGGCATGGCGCTCGGTCACGCGTCCGGCGACGGCAACGCCTGGGTTTACTGGTGTCTGTGGGCCTTCGGCGGCAACGTCGTCGATAAAACTGACAAAGTCACCATCAGCTCACCGGAAACTGAAAAAGCGCTCGGCTACGCCAAGGCGTTGTACGAAAACTACATACCTGGCACTGCGTCCTGGAATGACTCATTTAACAACAAGGCATTTCTGGGCGGCGAAATCCACTGGACCAATAACGGCATCTCCATCTACGTCGCGGCGCAGAACGATGCGAGCAAGAAACAGATCGCCGAGGACATGGATCACGCGCTCTATCCGGTGGGGCCGATCGGCAAGCCGACCGAATTCCACCTGCTGTTCCCGCTGATGGCGATGACCTACACCAAGTACCCGCAGGCCTGTAAGGCGCTGATGGCCTATATGCTCGAAGCCGAGCAGTTCAACAAATGGCTGACGGCATCGAGGGGCTATCTGACGCACTGCCTTAACGCCTACGATTCAAACCCGGTGTGGACCGCCGACAAGAAGACAACGCCGTTCCGCGATGTCGCCAAGCGCACGTTGACGGCGGGCGGCCTCGGCTCGGTCGGCGAGAAGGCGGCGAGCGCAATTGCCGATTTCGTCGTGCTCGACATGTTCGCAGCTGTGTGCACGGGGCGCGAAGATCCAAAAGGCGCGATCAAGATCGCCGATCGTCAGCTGCGTCGGATCTATCGGTGAGCACGTCGCGGCCGCTCGCGACCGCTGGAGAAAAACGTCATGGCCGGCCTATCCCGGCCATGACAATTACAACGAGTGGATGAATGGCCGACATCGCGCTGAAATCGTCGGGCGGAACCGCGCTTCGCGAAGCGACCGCGTGGGACCGGCTCAAGACCAACAACAATTGGCTCAGCATCTGGTTCATGCTGCCGGCGGCGGCGTTCCTTATCCTGTTTCTCGCCTATCCGCTCGGTCTCGGTGTCTGGCTGTCCTTCACCGATGCCAAGATTGGCCGTGGCGGCGAGTTCATCGGCATCGAAAACTATGAGTGGCTCTGGGACGACAGTATTTTCTGGCTCGCGGTGTTCAACACGCTGCTTTACACCACTGTCGCCAGCGCCATTAAATTCGCCGTCGGTCTCTATCTGGCACTGCTGCTGAACGAAAATCTGCCGTTCAAGGCGATCCTGCGTGCGGTCGTGCTCATTCCATTCATTGTGCCGACCGTGCTTTCGGCAATCGCCTTCTGGTGGATCTACGACAGCCAGTTCTCGATCGTGTCATGGACGTTGCGCCACCTCGGCCTGATTTCGTCCAATGTCGATTTCCTCGGCGACGTCTGGAACGCGCGATGGTCGGTGATCTTCGCGAATATCTGGCGCGGCGTGCCATTCGTTGCCATCACGCTGCTGGCCGGGCTGCAGACCGTTTCACCGTCGCTGTATGAGGCCGCTACCATCGATGGCGCCAGCAACTGGCAGCGATTTCGGTACATCACCTATCCGCTGCTCACGCCGATCATTGCGGTCGTGATGACATTTTCGGTGCTGTTCACCTTTACCGATTTCCAGCTGATCTGGGTGCTCACGCGCGGCGGGCCGGTCAACGCGACGCAATTGATGGCAACGCTGTCCTATCAGCGCGCCATCGTCGCCGGCCAACTCGGCGAGGGAGCCGCGATCTCGACGGCGATGATCCCGTTCCTCCTCGCCGCCATCCTGATCTCGTGGTTCGGCTTGCAGCGGCGGAAGTGGCAACAGGGCGAGAGCAATGACTGACGCGCTTGCCAACAAGGCGTCTGACCCGCGGGCGGTACTTACAGCGGCAGCCGATCACAGCGAGGGTATGAGCTATCTGCAAACGCTGCCGCGGCGGCTGGTGACGCTCTATCTGCCGCTTTCGATCATCCTCCTGGTCCTGCTGTTTCCGTTCTACTGGATGGCTCTCACCTCCATCAAACCGGACGACCAGCTGCTCGACATGAACAGGGTCAATCCATTCTGGACGACCGCGCCAACGCTGAAGCATTTCTACAATCTGCTGTTTCAGACCAGCTATCCGCTGTGGTTGTGGAACACGATGTTCGTCGCGATCGGCGCGACGATCCTGTCGATCATTGCGAGCGTGCTCGCCGCCTACGCCATCGTGCGCCTGCGCTATCGCGGAGCGGCCTGGGTCGGCGGTGCAATTTTCCTGGCTTACCTGGTGCCACCGTCGATCCTGTTCATTCCGTTATCGACTGTGGTTTTCCAGTACGGCCTGTTCGATTCGTCGTTCGCGCTGATCCTCACTTACCCGACCATCCTGATTCCATTCTCGACCTGGCTGCTGATGGGCTATTTCAAGACTATCCCGTTCGAGCTCGAGGAATGCGCGCTCATCGACGGCGCCAGCCGCTGGCAAATCTTGATGAGGATCGTGCTGCCGCTCGCAATTCCCGGACTGATCTCAGCTTTTATTTTCTGCTTTACGCTGTGCTGGAACGAATTCATCTACGCGCTGACATTCTTGTCGACGACGGCGCACAAGACTGTGCCGGTCGCCATCGTCAATGAGTTTGTCGACGGCGATATTTATCGTTGGGGCTCGCTGATGGCAGGCGCGCTCGCGGGGTCGTTGCCGCTCGTCGTCCTCTATGCCTTCTTCGTCGAGCACTACGTCTCGGCAATGACCGGTGCGGTAAAGGAATAGGGCGCCGCGCGCGAATGCGGTAACCGGTGCGGCATACGGGCGCGAATCCTGTTGCGCTGCCTTTGCCGACAGCAAATAATTGCCGTTCCAAATCGACTATTCGCTTTGAATAATTTCGCGGCCGAAGCCCGATTCCGCATCAAATTGAGCGGCACGAGGAATGTAGCGCAACACGGCAAAGGCTCGCGGTAACCATTACGGAGGAATGTCATGAGTGTTTTCGGCAGCATAATGAGCGCGATATTCGGCCACGGTTCGGCACAAGCGAGCGCGTCTCCGACGGCACCGCCAACCGCGCCTCCGGCGCAAACGGTGGACGTAGCGGCTATCGTCGACAAGGCAGCGGCCGCCACGGGCGAGAAGCTCGCCTGGCGAACGTCCATTGTTGACCTGATGAAGGCACTGAACCTCGACAGCAGCCAGACAGCACGCAAGCAACTCGCCACAGAGCTCAAATATACCGGCAATATGGGCGACTCGGCCGCCATGAATGTCTGGCTGCACAAGCAGATCATGCAGAAGCTTGCCGCCAACGGTGGAAAGCTGCCGAGTGATATCAAGGCTTGAGAAGGCATCCGGCAGCGCAACAACGCTGCCGCAGCCGGCGCGGGATCGCGCGCGGACCGCACACGATCGTCGAACGAACGGGGGCTGCATAGGAGGCCAACAATGGGACTTCTTGATATCCTGAATGGAATGCAAAACGGTCCGCGTGGCCAGACCAAACCCGCTCCCGCCGGGAGCGGGGGAATGTCGCCGATCGCGATGGCCCTGCTCGGGCTCGTCGCTTACAAGGCGATCAAACAGTTGAGCCCGGGTCAACCAAGCACCGCGCCCGCCAATCGCGGCACATCGACTGCAGGCGGGACTGCCAGTGGAGGCCTCGGCGGATTGCTTCAAGGTCCCTTGGGCGGCCTCCTTGCCGGTGGCGCCGCCGGCAGCGTGCTGAGCGGCGGACTTAACGACCTGCTCAAGCAGTTTCAGCAGGGCGGTCAAAGCGACGTGGTTCAGTCCTGGATCGGCACGGGCCCAAACAAATCGATATCAACGGACATTCTGTCAAAAGTGCTCAGCGATGATCAGATCAGAACCATCAGCGCCCAGAGCGGGATGTCGCGCGACGACCTGATCGCAACGCTGAGCCAGCAATTGCCGGAACTGGTCAACCAGCTTACGCCGGACGGCCGCATTCCGACCGAGCGCGAGGCGTCACGACTGATTTAGGCAGCCGTGCACCGGAAATCCGTAACGGGAGTCTGATGTGGGCATCCTGTGGATCATTCTCATCGGCTTCGTCGCGGGCTTGATCGCGCGATTTCTTGTGCCGGGCCCCAACAATCCTTCCGGATTCATTCTGACGGTTGTTCTCGGCATCGCGGGATCATTTCTCGCGACGTTTATCGGTCAGGCAATCGGCTGGTATCATCCCGACCAGGGAGCCGGTTTCATCGCCGCAACTGTCGGCGCCGTCCTCGTACTCTTTATATGGCATCGGCTCGTCGCGCGCGGCGTCATTTCTGATCCCGGCGCCGGTCCACGAACCTGACGCTGCTTTCAGCGAGAGCTGTCGATTCCGCGGGGCGTGGCGGAGAGGGAGGGATTCGAACCCCCGATACCCTTGCGAGTATGCCGCATTTCGAGTGCGGTGCTTTCAACCACTCAGCCACCTCTCCGGAGCCCAAACCGGCCTTAAAAGGCCCGGAACGGACGGGCGCTATCTAACCAAGCACGCCAAGACAGACAAGGGCCGCACGGCGTATATTGCGATTTACGGACAGCACCATCAGCACGGCAATGGATAACGCAACGCTCCTCGACCCCATCCGTAAACAATTGCCCGGCATCTTCTTCACGCTCGGCCTCGTCGCCGCGCTGACTGCCATACTCTTTGTAATCGTCTGGGAAAGCGGACTCGCGCATGGTTCCATCGTTTATCTGATCCCCGTCGTGATCGCGGCCACGCGCTGGGGGATCGTGCCGGCCCTTGTCGCCGCCGTTTGCGGACTCCTTGCATCGGCGTATTTCTTCTACCCCCCCGCCTACAGCTTCCGCGTCAAGGAGCCGCAAGAAGTCGTCGACCTCGTCCTTTTCATATTCGTTGCAGTGGCGGTGAGCCAGCTCGCCAACCGCCTCAAACGGCAACTGGAGATGGCGCGGCAGCGGGAAATCGATCTACGCGACCTTTATGCATTTTCCCGCCGACTCGCCGTCGCTTTCGATGTGTCGGATATTCACGCGGCCATCGAGGACCACCTCGCCAGCATCATGCAACGCAACGTCGTCCTGTTTTCCGGTGCCCGCGAGGCGTCCGACAGCAGCGGCCGGCGCGCCGGCACGACCGTGCCGCAGCGTGTTCTCGCCGAAGTTGTTGAAGTCGCCTCGGGGCGCCATGACGCCGTCGGCGGCACGATTGTCACGACCGAAGGCGGGGAAATCTGGCTCGTCCGCGCGGTATCGCCGAAGAGCCTCGAATTCGGAGTGATCGCGATCAATCTCGGCCGCGAAACGAAAGAGCACTCGGATGAATTGCGTATCCGTGTCGATGCGGTGCTGGCCGACGCGACCGCGACACTGGAGCGTCTCGGCGTCGCCCACGCCATCAGCGAAGCGCGCATGCGCTCGCAGACCGACCAGCTGCGCGAGGCCTTGATCGGATCGGTCAGCCACGAGTTGCGCACGCCGCTCGCCTCCATTCTCGGTGCTGCCACCGTGTTGAGCGCGGCACCGGCGCTGCGCCAGGAAAAGAAGCTGACCGCGCTTGTGCACGACGTGCGTGACGAAGCGGAACGACTCAATAACGACATCCAGAACCTGCTGGATGCCACGCGCATCAGCAGCGATGGCATCAAGCCGCACGTGGAATGGGCGGACCCTGCAGACATCATCAACTCGGCGGTGGATCGGTGCCGCCAGCGCCTCTCGGATCACCGCCTGACCATCAATGTGCCGCCCGATTTGCCTTTGATCCACGTCGATCCGGTGTTGGTCCAGCAAGCATTGGTGCAGATTTTCGACAATGCGGTGAAATATTCCGAGCCGAACTCCCAGATCGAAGTTGCAGCGCGGACGCAAGACGGCCACCTGGACATCAGCGTCACCGACCAGGGCGCGGGACTGACCACAACTGAAGCAGCAAAAATCTGGGACCGTTTCGCGCGTGGCGAGCGTCATGCCGCCACGACCAGCGGTTCCGGGCTTGGTCTTTGGATCGCCAACGCTTTCATCGGCGCCAATGACGGCAAGGTCACCGCCCAGAGTGACGGCGCGGGTCACGGGACTATGGTGGTCATTGAGCTACCGGTATCGCAAGCCGCCCTGCCCCAACTGGAAAGTGGTGCCGATGAGTGAGCCCGCCCCGATCGTTCTCGTTGTGGACGATGAGATCCAGATTCGGCGATTCCTGCGGACAGGTTTCGAACTCAACGGTTTTGTCGTGCACGAAGCCGGTACCGGCGCCGAAGCGATTCGCACGGCGACGCTGCGGCCAATTGATCTCGTGATCGTCGATCTCGGTCTGCCGGACATGGACGGCGCCGAGGTGGTCGAGCGGATCCGCTCGTGGTCGAGCGTGCCGATTATCGTGTTGTCGGTTCGCTCGACCGAGGCGCAAAAAGTGCACCTGCTCGAGCTCGGCGCCGATGACTACGTGGTCAAGCCGTTCGGGATGGCGGAACTGCTGGCACGCGTGCGAGTGGCGCTCAGGAGACAAATGCGCGCGGTGTCCGGCGAGCCCACCGTCAAGGCCGGGCCGCTCACGATCGATCTCGCCGCCCGCGCGGTCCTGCTGAACGACAAGCGGTTAACCCTGACGCCGAAGGAATATCGCTTGCTCCAGGTGCTTGCGCAGCATGCAGGCAACGTCGTCACCCACCAGCATCTGCTCAAGGAGGTCTGGGGGTCGATCCATGTGCACGACACTCATTATCTACGCATCTTCGTTCGCAAGTTGCGCCAGAAGATCGAGCCGCGCCCGGACACCCCGAAGATTCTGGTCACCGAGCTGGGTGTCGGATACCGCCTTGTGCAGTCCGGCGCAGAAGGTGATGCGGGCGCCTGGTCCGACAACGCGCAGGCCAAGAGCGAAACCTAGGGCAATCGGCGCGGCGCCGGCCCCGGGATTAACGCTGTTTCCCGGCGAAGCGCGCTTTCTTGACAGGACACGCTTTTCCCCGCCATAAGCATGGCGCGCGGGCCTTTCGGTCCGCGTGCTTTTTCGAGGGCTCAATAAGCCCTTAAAAACAAACAACAAACCGACTGAAAGAAGCCGGTCCGGAACGGGTCCGAGCACCGGGATCGAACACGAGGACGAAAGATGTTCGCAGTCATAAAGACCGGCGGAAAACAATACCGGGTTGCCGCCGAAGACGTCATCCGGATCGACAGGGTCAATGGCCAGCCCGGCGAGATCGTCGAGTTTGGCGAGGTCCTCGTCGTGGGCGGCGATGCGCCCCAGCTCGGCACGCCGACTGTCACGGGCGCCACCGTTGCCGGCGAAGTGCTCCAGCACACGCGTGGCGACAAGGTGATCGCTTTCAAGAAGCGCCGCCGCAAGAATTCGCGCCGCAAGCGCGGCTACCGCCACGAGTTCTCGGTGGTCCGCATCACCGAGATTCTCACCGGCGGGGCGAAGCCCTCCAAAACGGCGGCGCCGCGGCCAAAGCGCGAGCCAAAGCCAAAGGCTGAAGCCGAAGCGGCTCCGGCGACGGAGGCCAAGCCGGCAAAGACCAGGGCGAAGAAGCCGGCCAAGGCCGCCGCAAAAAAGTCCGCCAAGGCGGCTACAAAGGGCAGGAACAAAAAGAAGTGAGATGATTCCATCACGGAATCGGTGTACACGATAAGCGAGTTCGAGAGACAATCATGGCGCACAAGAAAGCAGGCGGATCCTCACGTAACGGACGCGACTCGGCGGGTCGGCGGCTCGGCTTGAAGTCGACCGGCGGCGAGATCGTGCTCGCCGGCAATATCCTTGCGCGTCAGCGCGGCACCAAATGGCATGCCGGCCGTAACGTCGGCACCGGCAAAGATCACACCCTGTTCGCGCTCATCGATGGAAAGGTTCAGTTCGCAACGAAAGCTAAAGGCCGCACCTACGTGTCCGTTGTACCGATGACGGAG